>JACQEW010000177.1 GCA_016200365.1 Nitrospinota bacterium | reverse complement strand
CATTTCCTTATTATAGTAATCTGTAAAAGTAAACGGGAACGGGATGCCCTGTTGATATATCTCGCCGAATTTATCGCCCAATTTTAGTTTTGCTGATTCTGCTGTCCCGGAGTCTTTATATATCAGTCCCGCAAAGAGCATTGCAGGCGGGGGATAGGTTATCTTACCCATGATTTTTAGCCACAGATTTTTACTGACTTTTATAAAGCAGGTAGAGGTAAAGGTATAGGCAGAGAAAAATCTTTACCTTTACCTGTGCCTTTACCTTTCTGTTAAGTCTGTGTTTGTCTGTGGCAGAAATTCAGCAGAAATTCAGTATCTCACACTAAAATCCTTGAACTCTCCTTTGTGCTCCTCCCATTCCACAGTTACATCTTTGACAATTGCACCCTGAGGACCTTTATGACACCAGCCGACCAATCTCTCA
Organism: Nitrospinota bacterium; assembly: GCA_016200365.1. Lineage (GTDB taxonomy): Bacteria > Nitrospinota > Nitrospinia > UBA9942 > UBA9942 > JACQEW01. Next base: position 7,218 of record JACQEW010000177.1, on the reverse strand, counting down.
ATTTTTTCTTTATCCCCCTCCGCAGCAATCTCCACCGTGCCGTCGTATTTATTTTTAACCCACCCCTTTACGCCAAGCCTGCCGGCTGTATCCCGTGTGTTCGCCCTGAAGAAGACCCCTTGAACAATGCCTGATACAATTATATGAGCCCGTGCATTAGACATAAAAAATTTCAAAGGGTTCAAGGATTCAAGGGTTCAAGGGTTTCCTCGACCCCTTGACCACTTAACCCCTCGACTACTTTTCCTTTTGCAGCCTTTTTCCCGAAGACCCTGGATATAATTATACTTATCTCATATAGTCCCATCAGCGGGATTGCCATTAGGAACATGCTAAATACATCAGGGGGGGACAGGATTGCGGATAATACGAATATTCCGAGTATGGAGTATCTCCTGTTTTTTGAGAGGATTTCCGGGGTAACGATTCCTACCTTGCTCAAGAAGAATATTACTACAGGAAATTCAAAGACAGCGCCGAAGGCTATCATGAATCTGCTTATAAAAGAGATATAATTATTTATTGAAATCATCGGTTTCAGCTCGCTTCCGGCAAAGCTTAAAAGGAATTTTGTCCCCACAGGAAGGACAATAAAATAACAAAAGCCTGCACCGGTAAGAAAACATAGTGTTGCTGAAATTATAAATGGAAGTGTATATTTCTTTTCCCTTTCAAGAAGACCCGGTGCAACAAATGCCCAGAGCTGGTAAATTATTACAGGGAGAGAGAGAAAAAGCGCTGCAAAGAATGCAACCTTCATGTTTACAAAAAATGCCTCGGTAGGGCTGATGAAAATGAGCTTCTGGTTGAGCGGCTTCTGGACGAATCTAATAATATCTGCTGAATAGTTGTAGCATATCCCGAACCATACGGCGACTGTGGCTATTACAATAATCAGCCGCCATCTGAACTCCTCAAGATGCTCTGTAAAGGGGAGTTTTTCTTCAGGTGCGACCTTTCTAATCTTTCTTTTCTTTGTCTCCTGCTTGTCCTCCAACCCTTATACCCTCCTTATGAGACGATGTGTCAGGGAGTTTCGGAGATAGAAAGCCTGTCTGATTCTTCTGCTCCTTCACCCCTTCGCTTTTCAATTTATCTTCGTCTATATTAATCGTATTGCTGAAATCGGTTTCAGTTTTATCAATGGAATCCTTTACGGTTTTCATTGTTTTCTGAAATTCTGCATAACCTCTTCCGAGTGCCCTTGCAATCTCCGGCAGCTTACTCGGTCCTATTACTATAATAGCAATGGCAAGTATCACTATTAACTCGGGCATTCCTATTCCGAACATTAAAGACCTCCTCAAGTTAGGTGTTCGCTTCGCTCACACTAACTTTGATTACACAGATTAAACTGCAGATTACACAGCGTGGCAAAGCCACAACCAAAAAATGAGATTGCTTCGCCTTCGGCTCGCAATGACACATAGTGTAGAGGTGTCATTGCGAGGGGCGAAGCCCCGAAGCAATCTCATTCATCTTTAAAAACCTTGCTAAAAAAGCAAGGTTTTACAACCTTGTATTACAGATTGCATAGTCTTTAATTGGTGTAATCTTTTTAAAATCTGTGTAATCAAGTATATACTTAAATAATAGTTTATAATCCGAAATTTTGCAATTATTAAATTATCCCCTCACCCACCCTCACCCCAACCCTCTCCCAAAGGGAGAGGGGGAGAGGGAGGGGTGAAAATTTATGAAAGTTTGGGTTGCTTCTTTTTATTGCATTGTGTTATCTTTTTTAATATATAAATTATAGAAATTTACCACAGACACGGAGACGAGAGAAAGTAGGAAGTAGAAAGTAGGAAGCCAGATTTTTTCTTACTTCTTACTTCTTACTTCTTACTTCTCTCAGTGCCTCAGTGTCTCAGTGGTTAAATTAAGTTTTTGTGGGGTGAAAAATGAATATTAATTTTCAGAAGATGATGATTCCTATAATAGTTTTTCTGTCCTCTGCAGCCTTATTGATTATTTTGAGAAGTATTGCCTTTAGAGTCCTTAATAAATGGGCAGGAAAGACAGAGACGGATATTGACGACATAATAATAAAGGCATTTAAGACCCCTTCCCTTTACTGGTGTATTGCCATAGGTCTTTATATCGGTATTGCCGTCTCAGACATTCAGGCAAAATATATCTTTTATATCAGCAGGACAATTCATGTAATCGTAATACTCTCCATTACCATTGCTGCTGCAAACCTTTCAGAAAAGATATTCAGCAGTTTTATACAGAGGTCGAATCTCCCGATTCCTGCGACAGGACTTGTATACGGGATACTTAAAGGCGTGATATTTGTTTTAGGCGGCTTAATAATACTCAGTGTCATCGAAATCTCCATTACACCATTTATTACGGCACTGGGTGTCGGAGGTCTTGCCGTTGCCCTTGCGCTCCAAGACACACTGGCAAATCTCTTTGCCGGGATTCATATCCTATTCGAGAAGACCATTCGAGTCGGTGATTTTATAAAGCTCGAGACAGGGCAGGAGGGTTATGTTGACGACATTACATGGAGGACAACCAGGGTAAAGATGCTTCCGAATAACATGGTTATTATTCCCAACAGCAAGCTTGCACAGAGTATCGTTACAAATTACTATTTGCCCGAGAAGAAGATGGCTCTGACGATTCCTGTGAGTGTCAGTTATTCTTCCGACCCTGAAAATGTCGAGAAGATACTTGTTGAAGAGGCGAAAAAGGCTGTTGGAGAAGTTCCCGGACTTCTAAAAGACCCTGAGCCTGCCGTCAGATTTATACCGGGATTTGGAGAAAGCTCCCTTGATTTTACGCTGGTATGTCAGGTCAAGGAATTCGTTGACCAGTATCCTGTTCAGCATGAGCTGAGAAAGAGGATTTTTAAGAGATTTAGAGAAGAAGGGATAGAGATACCATTTCCGCAGAGAACCGTGCATTTAAAGGGAGAAAGGGAAGGACAAAAGACCTGATTTTTAACGCAAAGACGCAAAGGTTTAAAATAAAGAGGCAAAGAAAGGTAAAGAAAAGTAAAAAGGCTTAGCGTCTTTGTTTACTTCTTTGCGTCTTTGCGTTAATGTTTTCATCTTTCTTTGTGAGCCGAAGGATCGTGAACGTTTCACCAAAAACTACTTAACTCCAGTGTTTACTTGTGTTAATCTGTGATTAAATGTTATTTTATAACAGGAGGTAATGGCATGACGGTAGCTGCTTCGATTTTGTTTTTGACCTATGCAGTGATAATCACAGAGAAGTTTAATAAGGCTATAATAGCCCTTCTCGGCGCATCACTTATGATATTTACAGGGATACTGTCTCAGGAAAGGGCGGTCGAGGGGGTTGATTTTAACACCATCGGGCTGCTTACCGGCATGATGATAATCGTCGCCATATCCCAGAAGACAGGCATGTTTCAGTATCTTGCAATAAAATCGGTAAAGCTTGTGAAGGGGGAGCCGTGGTGGATACTTGTTATGCTTGCCCTCATCACAGCCGTAACTTCCGCCTTTCTTGACAATGTTACTACAGTCCTGCTTATAGTCCCGATTACATTACTTATTACAGACGAATTGAAGATAAATCCTTATCCATTTTTGTTTATGCAGATTTTTGCATCGAATATCGGAGGGACTGCCACACTTATAGGCGACCCGCCGAATATAATGATAGGCAGTGCAGCAAAGCTGACATTCATGGATTTTGTTATAAATGTAGCGCCTATCATACCGATAATAATAATTGCCACGATTATTCCCATAAAATTTATCTTCGGAAAACAGATGGTTGTCGAGGAGAGGCTGAAACAGGGAATTATGAAATTTGACGAGAGGGAGGCAATTAAGGATGTAAGGCTTTTAAAGAAATCCTTGATGGTTCTTGGAATTGTTATAACCGGTTTTGTTTTTCAGCATCAGCTCCATCTTGAGCCTGCAACTATTGCGATGAGTGGTGCGGCAATCCTCCTGCTGATAAGCGGGGAGAATCTGAATTATATACTTGAGAAGATTGAGTGGGCTACTATATTCTTCTTTGTCGGACTTTTCATAGTTGTAGCAGGCGTTGAAGAGACAGGATTGATTAAGCTGGCAGCAGAGAGGATGATGGCGATGACTGGCGGAGATATGATGGTTACAGCTTTTGTTATAACATGGCTGTCTGCTGTTATGTCGGCATTTATAGACAACATCCCTTTTGTAGCCACCATGATACCCATGATAAAGGGTATGGGTGAAATCGCAGGGAGCCAGGAGGCAATAAAGCCGCTCTGGTGGGCATTATCCCTTGGGGCATGTCTTGGAGGGAACGGGAGCATAATCGGCGCCTCTGCAAATGTGATAGTGGCTGGAATTGCAGACAGGTCAGGGGCTCCGATAAAATTTCTGGACTACATGAAGCTGGCATTTCCGTTAATGCTCTGGTCAATATTAATAAGCTGGGTGTATATATATTTAAGATACTTTTAACCACCCTTCCCCTCCTTTGTAAGGAGGGGATTGAGGGGAGGTAGAGGAGAAAGATTATGTATGTAAAAAATATTATGACGAAGCTAAGCGATTTGACGGTCGTATATCCTGATACCGTTATAAAAGAGGCTGTAAACACTATGCTTTCCAAAGGATTAACAGAGCTGCCTGTCGTTGATAAGCAAAACAGTTTTTTAGGCGAAATCAGCATGAGGGATATAATCGGCGAGGCATTGCCCAGCTATGTAACCAATGGAAATTTAAAGGATGTCAGCTTTGCACCCGGTCTTTTCAAGTTCGATGATAAACTGACGGATATGATGTCAAAAGAGGTTAAGTCTGCAATGAAAAAAAGCATAAGGACGGTAACACCTGAAATGTCGGCATTTGAAGTATCAACCCTGCTTGCTGTTTCGGAGGACAGGGATGAGATTATATATGCGGTGGAGAAGGACGGCAAATTGGCAGGTGCAGTCTCAATCGCCTCCATATTTAGCAAGCTGGTGAAATGAAATTCACCGCCGCATCTTATAAATAACAGGAATTGATGAGACGATAACTATAAGCGCCACGCCTATAATCAACTCTTTTGAAACCCTTCCGTGAAGAATATCGAGCAGGGAGCTGCTGAATACTGTATATGCAATAGTTGCAGGCAGCATACATATCCATGATGTTATGGCGTAAGTTTTGAATCTTATCTTTGTAAGCCCGAAGGCATAGTTTAAGAGATTGAAAGGGAACAGGGGAATCAGCCTCGTAGTTGCTACAAAGAGCCAGCCATTTTTTTTTACGCCTTCATCAATAGCTTGAAGTCTTCCTGTCAGGAGATTTTCTATCTGGCTTCTTGCAAAATATCTTGCTATGAGAAAAGCCAGACATGCCCCTATGGTAGAGCCGATAGATGCGTAAACAGTCCCCCAAAACGGACCAAAGGCAATACCGCCTGCAACTGTTACAGGCAGTCCCGGAAGGAAAAGGGATGGGGTTATGGAAAAGAGTATTACATAAGCAATTGGTCCCGCACTGCCGAAATTATTAATCCAGCTTTGAAGCCTGTCTTTTTCAAGATACCGGTCGAATCCAAAAACCTTAACGGCTGTAACAATGGCTGCAAGAATGGCAATAAAGATAAAGAGTTTAAACAATCTCTGTCTATCCATGTTTAAATAATTATATATCAAAATCCTTAAAAAAGTTGGAATAAAATCGGGTTGAAAGGTATCTATATTATTAAATAACGATTTTCCAAAAAGGAGGTGATAGTATTATTAGTGGAGTCCAATGGTGAATGGTTTTGGTAGTTTAGTTTTCAGTAGTTATTTTTTTTTAAGGAGGAAGTTAAAATGATTAGAAAGTATGGATTAACAGCAGTTGCTTTTGTTTTTTTGTTGGCTTCAAGTGTATGGGCAGGGGGATGGGATGCAAATAAGGGATTATCTAAAACCACACTGACAGGTGAGCTTGTATGCGTTGGGTGTAGTCGGTCTGTTGCCCAAAAGCATTTTCCCGTTACTCTAAACACATTTGTCAACAAAGACCTACCTCTCTAAAACCTATAAGTCTATTCAGCAGAATTTCATTGATCCGTTGCTGGAATCTTTCTGTATAAGGTCTAATAGAGTTTAAAACATGGTTTATTCCCCTTGTAACCCTTTCTTTTGCCTTTTCCATTGCCATAGCAAGACCTTTCTTCGGGCTGTATCCATGTTTCACCAATACCTGAATGTTCTGGATGGCACATGTCAGGTATTCCTGTATCTTTACCCGCCATAATCCTCGCCATCTTGCCCTGTCATATCTGTATCGCTTTGATTGTGCAGGAGCGTTCCATTAGGTGTTGTCGGGTCTTTATATCTTGCTTTGAGGTATTTGACATGCTTACCTCACGCATATAATCCAGTTCGGCCTGCCGTAGATGCCGCTTGACCGTTCTTCCTGTTTTATTCTCTGTGCATTGTTCTCTAATACCGCATGCTGCACAACTCTTCTTCGACGCTCCATAATCCATGCTCTGACGGTTCATGTGGAGGGATTTCTTTTTCATGGTGTTTCCGGCAGGGCAGATGTATGTGTCGCTTTGTTCTTGGTATATGAATTTTTCTTCTGTAAATATCAGGCGTTTTTCTGTTCTTTTAGTTGCCGCTTTTCTCAAATCAGGGATATGGGCTTTTATTCCAATGTCGTGACAGGTCAGAAAGTTTTCGATGGTTCCGTATTTGCTGTCTCCTGTTACGGTGTCTGCTTTTATGCCTGTATTTGTCTTATGCTCTTCAATGAGCGGCAGCATTACATGGGCTTCGTTGACATCTCCCGCCGTGGTCTCCGTTGCGGTGATGATTTCGCTTGTTTGGTCTACTGCTCTGTGTATCTGGCAGCTTAGCTTTGATTTGCCTCTGTTTACTATCGCCGCATCGGGGTCTGTGGCGGATATGTATCGGGTGTTTACTTTCTTGTATGGATTATTTTCTTTTTCTTCTCTTTGTTCTCTTTCTTCAAGTCTGGATTCTAATTGTTTGTAGTTTTCATTTAACTGGAACTTAAGTGCATTTGTGTCTATTACGGAGTTGTTTGAGGCATTTGCGTCTATCAGGCTGGAATCAACGAATATCTTGCTTCCGTCTACAAGTCCTGCTTCAACACACTGCCATACGATCCGCTCAAAGAAGCCTTTGAATATTTCTACTCCCCACCTTTTTCTTGTCTTTGATAATACGCTGTGATCCGGTATGTCTGTATCAAGGTCGTATCCCAAGAACCACAGCCAGTCTAATCT
>JACQEW010000163.1 GCA_016200365.1 Nitrospinota bacterium | reverse complement strand
TCGGGCCAGAGGGCAAGGGCAAGAAATTCAGGATAGAGCGGAACACCTTTAAACTTGCTCGTAGTAGAGCCTGCAAAGAGGCTTGTATCTTTAATCTCAAATGGAATCATCCCCTTCTCATAACTTTGGTTATGGCGGACAACAGGCGTGCGGTTTTCAAGGGCAAAACGATACGTCTTCGCTTTGTCGAGTATAGAAATCCTCTCCTTGCTAAATAAGTCATTCTCCAGATGAAAACGGGTTATCAATTTCGGACGCTCGATACATATCTCCGGCATTGCCCTGAAATAGGCATCTTTAAGATTTTTCACCCGCCCGGTGAGCTCATAATTTTTTAACGATATATCCTTAATTGTAATCTCAGGCATAAAACACCTCCTCAGAAAAGAAATAAAAGCAACATGCAGTTGGCAATTGGCAATTGGCAAAATGAGCGATGAGTATGGAGTTGCCTACTGCCTACTGCCTACTGCCTACATTTAACACCCTATTGACCCATCCCATACTTCAAACCGCCTGCCTGTCTTCTTCATCTCTGCATCATTAAAAAATTGAATATAACTAATGGTCTCTAAAGGGGCGAATGGCACTATCTTTTTTCTCGGCTCGCCCATGACAATCCTCTCCCTCCATGTCCCTGAATTGATATAAAATTTCCCTCCCTTTTCCGACTCTTCTATCAGATGGATGCACGGCTCATGGGTGTGTCCGAACACAACATAATCGCACCCCTTCTCATTCATGTAATCCAATGCCTTGTAAAGATATTCCTCCTTTGGCTTATAAAAATCGTTCCTAATCTCTAAAATTTTCTCAAGAATCCTCTGCATACTGCTCTCCGTGAAATATTCAAAGGCTATCTGCAGCTCGTCAGCCTTATCAACAGGATTCAGCCAGCTATCATATTCATCAAACCATTTTTTAACAAATGGGTCTTTATAAAAACTGTCCACAAGCGATTTCCACGCCCCTTTAACTTTCAAGCCTATGGCATCGCCATAAGGCTTTATGCAATGCTCAATCCACAGAGGTGCAATCGTTGCCGGACGGAGATTATCAATCTCCTGAAGACTTTCTTTCATAGAAAGACCCTTTAATGAGGGATGGTCGGGAAATGGGTTGAGGAGCATGGTTACAATAGCATCTCCGATTGGCGTTACATCAGGATTAGAAAAACTATTATAGACATCAGCCTCATGACCGTGAGTGGCATAGAGGAAAAGGTCTTTATCCCAAAATTCCAACGGAAAAGTATCCGGTAATTTTTCGATACCCAAACATTCTCTAATCAGCTCCCTTGTCTCAGGCACAGCATTTACCAGCCTGTCGTGGTTGCCGATTATATAAGTAATTTTCACACCTTCGGATGAGAGGTCTTTCAGAAAATCAAGGGGTTTTTTATTTTCCCTAATCGTATCCTTAACAATGGCGATTGCCGTCCGTGAGACTGAAGTTTTATTATCATCCCACGGCTTAATATCCTTCCATTGAGTAGACCGTATAACATCAAAAAAATCGCCGAGGATTACAATCTCAATATCCTTATGCTTGACTCCATCAACCTGAATATCATTCCAGAAAAACTCTACATCATTCTCATCAATATTATGCGGTCCCGTCGTGCCATCCGTTAAATGAATATCACTGATAAATACGAGCATAAATTACCCTCCTGTTAAAGTGTAAGTATAAGTGTAAGGTTTTCACTTTCACTTTTACTTTCTGTTACAACAAGAAGCAAGATTCTTTCTTGCCTCTTACATCTTGTCTCTTGCATCTTGTTCTATAATCTGTGAAAATCTGCGTAATCTGCGGATTAATTAAGTTATTGTTCTGATTTACTATGTTTTTCCTTCATCCTGCTTGCCTTTCGTTTTCTTCTTATCCCTGCGTGCGGCAATAGAGGTCTCAAAAACACTGCTGAAGGAATAAATTGCACGTTCGCTGAAACCTGTAAGGATGCCGATGGATATTAAGATTACTTTACTCGTGTAATCTATAGATAAATAGTCTTCTGTATAAGAGGCAATATTTCCAATATTTACTATCTTTGATGCCAGCAATCCAAAGCAGACGGCGCTTGCGATAAAACCTGATGCAATGCGAACAAAAAAACTGCCATAAAAAGAGAGGAAATGTCCGTAAGCGCTCAGGGGAGGTGATTTTAATATAACACTTGCCACAGCCCCGCTGAGACCAGCCATAAGAAAGCTAAAATAATTTTCTTCTGTGTTATATGCTCTAAGAAGAATGGATGCCATCAGGATAAATAATACAAGATTCACACGATTTAATGTGTTAGAATACCAATCTACATACCAATCCCAGTAGTCGTATGCATTGATAATCCTGTAGAGGTTATGACGTGCCTGCATCTCTTTATTTTGAATGGCTCTATCCAGAATTAAACCTTCAAGACTACTCAGAAGCTCGATAGGGATACCCCACTCCCGCATCTCATCGATTAAGCTTCGCGATTCAATATACAACTCGGATGTTGGCATAACATAAGCACGATACTGTGCAATTTCATTTGCTCTCGCAGCCAATTTATCAAATCCTGATGCAGCCTGATTAGCTTCTTGCAGTAATTGCTTGAATTCTGCATCTGCATAAGCCTTTGCATCGCTCGCAGTCTTTGAAAGTCCCCCGCTGTCCTGTAGAGCCTGCTGCACCGTATCATCAAAGAGCCTTTTGGCTTTAAGAACATCATCTAAATATCTTTTCTTCTTTCTCTCGATAAAATAATCGAAGATATTTTTCATTTTATTTATTTATAATCCCCAAATACTTTAAGAAATTGTAATCAACAGTAATCCCAAAATAAATCTGAGTTTGCTTCCCTTTAACATCACCCGGTAATACAGCGCCTCCAAAATTTAATAGCGCCGAGCGGTTAATCTCATGGGAAAGACCAACCAATACATAGCTCCTCTGGTCTGAGCTGCCGTCCGTAGATGTCATCGTGGTAATGCCAAAATTAATATCCCATCTGTCATAGTGAAAAAAGCCCCTGGGATAATAAAGTCCAACCGTTTCCCATTTTTCCCAATAATCCCGCATCTTGGTGAAATAACTTCTCGGCACCAGAAATATTCTGAGCATCGGCGCATAGGTTAAATCAGTGGTCTCCGTAAGCCATATTGCCGCAACTCCCAATGCTACATGCTGTGGATGTCCTTCAAATTTGGCAATAAAATCATCCTGAAAACCTGCTGTTTTTAATTTTTTTATTTCCTCTTTTGTAAGATGAATGTTGCCAAAGACTCTTTCTTCACGACTGGATTCTCCAATGTGGTAAAGGTGGTCAACAATTGTAGAATCCGATACCCCGCTCCTCTTCAGCTCGATGCTTTCCTCAACAGGGTCATTATTGACCTCTTGTCTCTCATCGGTGTTTTGATCCTGCGCAAAGCAAAAAGAGCCATGGACAAACAATATAAGGAACACAATAAATTTCACTAATAACTTGTTTTTCACCCTTGAAACACTGCCTCCTTTTCCTTCGCAGATGCTGAAACTTCCAACTGCGGTATCTGGGAATAGCCCTCATGTCTTAATGATGCTCTCAGCCTTTTCAATAGCTCGGCACGGTTTATCTTGCCGTGTGAATCCCTGATATGCCTGCAGAAATAATAGGTGAATGCACCGTTGTAGGTATTGCCAATCAAGGCATCTGCAGAGGTCTGGTTATCCCTGCACCCTCTTTGCCCCTTTCAAAAGCCACTTGAGACGATTCAGGATATTTACCTTTGTCGCCCTGCTGTCAACGAGAAGCCGTATATCAGGAACTGTAAAACCAAAATACTTTAAGAGAACATCCCGTATATTCGTTACATCATTAATGCAGCCGCTCAAATCATTAATCTGCTTATAATCATTGACGCCAACCAGCAAAGCCTTTTTCGCCATAAATACCTCCCTTCAGTTTTTTTATTTGGTTTTCTTCCTCAAGAGATTCCTCAATCGTTTCGCTCAATTATAGTGAAAGCAATAAATAACTTGACATTTCTTTCTGTCATTCCCGAGGTTTTAATCGGGAATCCAGTATTAAAAACATGGATGCCCGATAGAAACATTCTGGCATGACATAAATAGAGTAACCGCAAGTTTTTATTGCCTTCACTATAGAATGACTTGCCGCCCCCTTCCCCTCATTACAAAGGAGGGGATTAAGGGGAGGTCATTCTGACCCTGAATCAAGTTCAGGGGAAGAATCTCATTCAATCCTTTTTCTCTTTCTTCCCCTCTTTTTCTCCTCCTAATTTTTCTATGAGATATTGAGCATTGTATTTGAGTAATGCGTATCCTTCTGATGTGATGTGTTCATGCCGATGGTCTTCCTTGTCTTTTTT
>JACQEW010000193.1 GCA_016200365.1 Nitrospinota bacterium | reverse complement strand
TATTAATATCAAATAGTTATATCGTTTTAGCTAAAATATCTTATACAAATATCATTCCGAACAGTATTGAGCCTGTCCCCTTTTCCATCCCCTTTATCCCCCCTTTCCGCCAATTTGGTTGCCACCATAATTGCCCAATTTTAAAAAACATAATTATATTTCGGGCATCTGATTGTTGAGAACAAGTATACAGGACATTCGTTATGGGGGCGTTACAGAGGTTAAAAGATAGAACATATCTCTCTGCTTCAGGAATTAGTGTCATCCATTTTGCTTCATTTGTTTTTCAAAGATAAAGTTTTTCTGATATACTAAATCATCACGACATAATTCAATTTCATCAGCGGGAACGACAATTATCTTATAAGGGAATGGAGATATTAATATGAAAATCGGTATAATCGGATTGCCCTATTCGGGGAAGACTACTGTATTCAACGCCCTCACCGGCTCAAGCGCAAAAATCGGAGGTGGCGGTGCGGCTGCCAAGCCGAACATAAGCGTGGTAAAGGTGCCGGATGAAAGGATTGATATTCTAACAAAGATGTTTAATCCTAAAAAGGTTGTCTATGCCGACTTAACATTCACAGATGTGGCAGGGCTTACAGGAGAGGCAACAGACAGAGGTAAGGATATAATTCAATCCATAAAAATTGTGGATGCCATAGCCTTTTGTATAAGGCTCTTTGAATACGGAAAGCCGCCGTCGCCCAAGTCGGATATACTGAACATCGAGTCCGAGCTAATGCTCTCCGATTTGTCGGTTATAGAAAACAGGCTTCATAGGCTTGATAAGCAAACAAGAGCGGCGAAGAGCAAAGATACAGAAGAAGAAAAGAGAGTTCTTGAAAAATGCAAGGCTTATCTTGAATCCGAGAAGTCTCTCCGCACAGTGCAGATTTCGGAAGAGGAATCCCGGATTTTAAGAGGATTTCAATTAGTATCATCAAAGCCTATGCTGATGATATTGAATACAGGAGAGGATTTGATAGGAAAGGAGATTCAGGATTCCGATATAAAAAATTACTTGAGCCAGCCGAATACTGCCATACTTCAGATATGCGGAAAAATAGAAATGGAGATTGCGCAGCTCGAAGAAAAGGAGGCTGCCCTTTTCATAAAAGAGATGGGGATAAATGAGCCTGGTCTTACCCGCCTTATAAGAACAGCCTACGGCTTATTAGGCTTAATCTCATTCTTCACAGTAGGAGAAGATGAGGTCAGGGCATGGACAATAAGAAAAGGGGCGAAGGCTGTTCAGGCAGCAGGGGCTATCCACTCCGATATAGAGAAGGGGTTTATTCGGGCAGAGGTTATCGGCTATGAAGACCTCATGAAATGCGGCTCCCTGACAGAAGGGAAAAACAAAGGGCTTCTCAGACTTGAGGGTAAAGAATACGAGGTAAAAGACGGGGATATAATAAATTTCAGGTTTAATGTGTGAGTGATGCCGTAAAAACCCTTTTCTCTCACTTCCGTTGAATTTCTTTTTGTTCATGCATAGAAAATTATAAAAATAGGACGCAGATTTTCGCAGATAAACGCAGATAATAATTATTTAACGCAAAGGCACAAAGATTAAAACAAAGATGCGAAATATCTTTGCGTTTTTAATCTTGAAAATCTGCGTTCATCTGCGTCCTATTAGGTTTTTGTTCTATCTATCTTTTCCCCTGCATTTTTGATATTATAAATTTATGGGATTTGCACAGGATGTATCTTTTATAATGGCGTTTCTTGCAGGGCTTTTGTCCTTTGTCTCCCCTTGCGTTCTTCCGGTAGTCCCGTTCTATATTACCTTTATCACCGGTCTTACTTATGATGAGCTTACCTCCACGGAGAACAGAAAAGAGATAAGACGGCTCACAGTTAAAAATTCCCTTATATTTATCGCAGGCTTCTCCTTTATTTTCATAATGCTCGGCGCAGGAGCCACCTCGATAGGAAGATTCTTTCTTTCCAATCAGGATATGATACAAAAAATTGGGGGGGTTATAATAATAGTGCTGGGTTTGTATTTCATGGGTGTGCTGAAATTAAAATTTCTGATGTCTGAAAGGAGGATGCAGATTCAGAATAAGCCTGCCGGTTATTTAGGCACTTTTCTTGTGGGTATTGCCTTTGCAGCAGGCTGGACGCCCTGCGTGGGACCAATACTCGGCTCCATATTACTCCTTGCCAGCACAAAGGAATCGGTCATAAAAGGCATAGAGCTGCTTGCTATGTATTCGGCAGGATTGGGTCTGCCTTTGCTCCTCACATCCTTTGCAGTCAACTCGTCTCTGGCATATTTCAAGAAACTAAACAAATGGATGTGGCATATCTCTTTGGTAAGCGGTATATTCCTTATAATTATGGGTGTTCTCCTCGTAACCAACTCATTCACCCTCGTTACCTCCCTACTATCGAAATACAATATCGGCTGGACAATTGAATTAGGACAATAAAATGATTGATACCCATGCCCATCTTGAGATGTCTCAATTCGATGGGGACAGAGAAGATGTTATAAAAAGGGCTGGAGATGCAGGTTTATCTCTTATCATTGATGTTGGGTCTGATCTGACAGGGAGTAAAACTGCAGTCGAAATTGCCGGCAAATATGACTTCATCTATGCTTCCGTCGGCATCCATCCGCACGAAGCAAAAGAGATAACTGCCGAGACATACAAAGAAATAAAAAGATTACTCACTAACCCAAAGGTAATTGCAGTAGGCGAGATAGGACTTGATTATTATAAAGATTACTCGCCGCGGGATATACAGCAAAGAGAGTTTATAAATCAGATAAGACTGGCAAAGGAATTTAAAAAGCCGATTATTGTCCACAGCCGCGATGCAAAGGATGATACGCTCAGGATACTGAAAGATGAGGGTGTTTCCCAAACAGGCGGCATTATGCACTGTTTTTCGGCTGATGAGGATATGGCAAAACAGTGTATGGATATGGGTTTCTATATCTCCTTTGCAGGACCTGTCACATATCCGAATGCCGATAAATTAAGGAGGGTCGTCAAATCCGTCCCGGTAAGCAGGCTATTAACAGAAACAGATTGTCCCTATCTTGCACCCCAGCAGGTAAGGGGTAAGAGAAATGAGCCTGTCTATGTGAGATATGTGATAGAAAAGATAGCTGAGGTAAAAGGACTGAGTATCGAAGATATTAAGAGAACAATCAGATTGAATGTCTGCAATCTCTTCAAAATCGGGTCGCCGGATAAGACAGGTAAGATTACATACAAAATAAAAAACTCCCTTTATATAAATATTACCAACCGATGCACAAATGAATGCTCCTTCTGCACCAGAGTTATAGACCCCTATGTCCAGGGATATAATCTCAGGCTTGAAAATGAGCCTTCGGCAGAGGATATTTTAAAAGAGATAGGAGACCCCCGGATATACGATGAAATTGTATTCTGCGGATATGGAGAGCCGGCTTTACGGCTTGATATAATCAAAGATGTCGCAAAAAGGATTAAAGAAAAGGGGGGAAAGGTAAGGCTGAACACAAACGGACATGGTAATTTAATAAACAAAAGAAATATACTGCCTGAATTGAAAGGGCTTGTAGATTCGGTCTCTGTCAGTCTGGATGCAGAGAACAGCGAGAAGTATAACAAGATATGCCATCCTGCCTTTAAAAATGGAACTTACGAGGCAGTAAAGGAATTTATAAGAAAGGCGAAGGAATATATACCAGAAGTTACAGCCACAATCGTGGATGTGCCTGAAGTGAATGAAGCCGAGTGCCGCAGGATTGCAGAAAAGGAGCTTGGAGTTAAATTCCGGGTAAGGAGATATAATGTGGTGGGGTAGATCCAAAACCTTGTTATTTTCTAATTCTCAATTGTCCATCTTTAAAAACACAAAAATTGTATATTAGTTTGTCTGAATATTTTTCTAAAATCTTTTTTACGATTTCTACCTTTTCATCAGACCTTGCGCTTTCGAGTCTTAACAATAGAACCCCTGCATGTGGCAAACCAGAATTATAAACTAATTCTCCAAAATCTTTATCCATAGTAATGACCATACGCCTCTCAGAAACCGCTATTTTTAATATCTCTTTGTCAAGCATTCGAGGATTTATATCTCTCACACTTTTTATATTATATCCATTGTTCAGGAGCCATTTCTCTACCTTTTTACTCACACCAACATCAACTAAGAATTTTAAGTTCTTCTGCTCCACTTTCAAACACCTGTGCCGACATTAAAAACCTGCTCTTCGCTTACCAATTCAGTTGCATAGAGTAAGGCAGCCTTAATATCTTCAATCTCTAATTCAGGATAATCTTCAATCAATTCCTGAGCCGTAATTCCATCAGCCAATGCCTTTAAAATCTGCTCAACTGTAATCCTTAAACCTCGTATAGTCGGTTTACCAATCATTACATCGGGATTAATAGTAATCCTATCCAATAACTCACGCATAACCATTCCTTTTTTACTTCCTTAATTATTTTTAAGTTCAGTTAGAGGAATTAAGGGGCAAATAGAAATACTATCCGAACCCTTAACTCCTCAACTCCTTGCTCATCCCCACTTCCCTTTGCCGATATGTCCCTGTATCTCTGCCTTAATCATCTGCTTACCCTTCTGGGAGCAATCGTTTATTTTCTTAAATATGCTCAAGCACCCAGGGTCTAAGTTATCGGCAATACCTTTCTCGCATACCCCTGATACATCATCCAAAAGCGTATAGAGCCTCTGATGGAGTCCATTGGTCAGCCTCGACCTTTCTATTAATTGTACCTTATCATCCGCCAATTTCTCAAACTTTTCCTTAGGCGCATCGCACTTAGGACATTTATCCGGCGCACTATCGCCATCGTGGATATAACCGCATACACCGCATTTCCATTTAGCCATAACAACCTCCTTAAAAGAATTAACCACAGAGGACACAAAGAGGACACCGAAAAAGTAAGCAGTAAGGAGTAGGCAGTAAGCAAAATGGATTAATGTGTTTTCTGCCTACTGCATACTGCCTACTTGTTTTCTCTGTGTTCTCTGTGCCCTCAGTGGCGAATAATTAAAATTTCTTAAATCTATCCTTCTTTACCTTGCAAACCGGGCAGGTATCGGGCGCCTCACCCTCTACAGTATATCCGCATACATCACAGATAAACACATCTCCGAGCGGGACATCCTTGCCGCCGCTTACTGCATCCTTAGCCTTCTTATACATCTTCGCATGAATCTTCTCCGCCTCGACAGCGCCGTGTATTGACTGCTGCGCCCCCTTCTCATTCTGGAGCTTTGCCACAGCATCATAAGCAGGATACATCTCCTCCACCTCAAAGGTCTCCCCGTCAATAGCAGCCTGAAGATTTGCAGATGTATCCCCTAAATCGCCGAGGGTTTTGAAATGATTTGTGGCATGAACCTGCTCGGCAAAGGAAATCGCCTTGAAAAGTCTTGCTACATTCGGCTTCCCCTCTTTCTCCGCCTTATCTGCAAAGGCAAGATACTTCATGTGCGCCTGACTCTCCCCTGCAAAGGCTGCCCTTAAATTCTGTTCCGTCATCTTTCTCATAATTTCCCTCCTTTCATTTAATAATAACAAAGTTTATAGAGAGCATTCTTTCTTAAAACATTTACACTCCATGCCCTCTGATGCCTTGAGCGTATCTTTAATATAGCCTCTGGTCTTTCCAAATGCAACCATTTTTTATCCCATTATCCCTTTAACTCCCCCATCCCCCTCTTTAACAAAGAGGGGGAGAAAGGGGGAGTTTGTGGTAATCCTTTATTCATCAAGTCTTAATTCCTCCCCTTTTTTAAAGGGGAGGTTAGGTGGGGTTAATCTTTCAGAGATTTTATGCAGCACACCCTCAATATTTTGCACAACCTCGCTAATGCAATACTGTTTAAATATTGCTTGATAATAGAGTCTGTTGCACAAATTCTCTTAACCGAAGATATAAGATATGATAAAATTAGTGTGGTTTATCATGGATGCAGTAGAACAGATGGATTTAAAAGGAATATATAACAAGTATCGGTTAGATGGGAGAGGGCAGCCCCTGATAGATTCAATCAGGGGCCTCGAAGATGGTATCTATTTTACTCTATGCCTATAGTATAGAGAGATTAGGGAGTTTATTTACGGATGTATTAAAGCTCTGTAGCAAAGCTGGTTTACTCAAGGTAGGAGTTGTAGCATTAAATGGAGTAAAAATAAAAGCGGATGCGGCATTAGAATCAAACAGGACTTATGCCCACATAGAAAAGGAAGTAAAGAAGATGCTATCAGAATCTGAGGCAGTAGATGCAAAGGAAGATGAGCTTTACGAGAGGGATAAGCGAGGGGATGAGATTCCTTATAAAAATTGGATCAAAATGTATAACGTGATTATTCAGGTTAGTAAAATTCTCATTTATTGACCTGTACTTTAAGGTTTGTGCAACAGGCTCAAAAAATGTTGCAATTAGAGAACTTCTAAAAAAGAGATTTATCTCTATAACCTCTAAGTTTGTCAGAAGGCTGCATTTGGGGAGAGCTGTAGAATGAAAATAATGATTATATCCCCGGCATTTCCGCCGGCTCGGGATGGAGTGGGGGACTACACCTTTGTGCTTGCCGATGGTCTTGCCGGAAAAAATGAAGTGATAATTCTCACTTCAAAATCGGAAAATGAAATATCGGAAGATAAAGACAAATTCCGTGTCATAAGAAAAATTGGAAATTGGGGAGGTCTTGACCTTTTTCATATCTTCTCAATCGGCAGGAGTTTTTCTCCTGAGCTGATTATAATTCAATATGTATCTTTTCTTTATGGAAGAGGGGGGATTAACCTTGTTTTCCCTTTATTATCAGTTTTACTTAGAATCCGTTATAGAATTTTTACAATGGTTCACGAACCCTTCACGCCTTTTGGAAATTCCATAAAGACATTTCTAATATCCGTTATTCAGAGACTGATGCTTTTTTTTGTTATCATGGGTAGCGATGGGGTCGGTGTTTCTATAAAGGCATGGAATAGGATGCTGAAAAGATTTTTTTTCTGGAGGAAGAAAGATTTTATATGGATTCCCGTATCTTCCAATATTAAGATAAGCTCAAAAGACTGCGGAATTAACAGGCTCCCCTTTTTTAATAAGAAGCCATTGCTCGCATTTTTCGGCTCTCTCCATTTTTCAAAGATGGTAGAATACATGACGGCATCATTGGATGCACTCGTTAAAAAGGGCTATGATTCAGGATTGATTGTAATCGGGCAGGAAGAAAAGGCAATATCCAGTTATTTAAAAGAATTGCCCGACTATTTAAGAGAAAGAATATTTTGCACGGGTTACTGCAGCAGCGAAGATGTATCACGATACCTTTCAGCATCGGATATTTTCCTGCTCCCGCTGATTGACGGTGTATCATCGAGAAGGACGACACTGATGACAGCCCTCCAGCATTGTGTTCCGGTTGTTTCAACGTCAGGTTTCTTGACCGATGATATTTTTTTACAAGAACAATTCATCCTGCTTTCTCCGTCTACAGGGAAAAACCTCTTTGTTGCAAATGTAGAGAGAATGGCAGATGATGAAGTATTAAGAAAGGCTACCGCCAATAAGGGGAGGGATGCTTATGAAAAATATTTCTCTGAGAGATTGATGGTAGAGCGGTATCTCGGACATGTCTCCATTTCCCCAAAAATTAAATGGCGTTGGGGTATGAAGATATCCGACCAGTTGATTACAGATGCTGTTTTTGATGTTTGCGAAAAGATAAAAGGCATACTCCTTGACATCGGCTGCGGTAAAAAGCCATTCAGCCGTCTCCTTGGCTATAAAACAGTAAAATGGATAGGGATTGACAGACCGGTAACGCATTCGGGTCTGTCTTCGGCAGATATTTTTGGGGATGGTAAATATCTGCCTTTCAGGGATGAGTCCTTTGATACAGTTCT
>JACQEW010000192.1 GCA_016200365.1 Nitrospinota bacterium | reverse complement strand
TTATAATGTGAAAATGCCCTATTTGCATCTGCCATTCTATGAGTGTCTTCTCTCTTCTTTATAGATAGACCGGTTTTATTAGAGGCATCTAAAATCTCTCCTGCCAATCTTTCCTGCATTGTTTTTTCTCCCCGCGACCTTGCACTATTTATTATCCATCGTATAGCAAGTGTATTCCTTCGTTCCTGCCTTATATCTACAGGTATCTGATAGGTGGCTCCCCCTACCCTCCTGGGCTTCACCTCCAGAACAGGTTTTACATTATCAACAGCCTTTTTAAATATCTTTAAAGGATCTTCTTTGCTCTTTTCTTTAATCATATCCAGGGCGTCATAAAGAACAGACTCGGCAATGCTCTTCTTACCATCTTTCATGATGACATTTATCATCTTCGCAGCAACAGGATCATTATACTTAAGATCCGATATTACAATTTTTTTAATAGAAACCTTTCTTCTTGCCATAAACCCTCTAATAAAATGAAAAATGAAAAATGCAAAATTTAAAATGCAAAATTAAAGAATTCTTTTAACTTTTCATTTTGCATTTTGCAATTTGCATTTATTTATTGTTTCTTTGGTCTCTTCGCCCCATACTTTGACCGTGCCTGCATTCTATTCTGAACCCCTAATGTATCGAGAGAACCCCTGACCACATGATAGCGGACACCAGGAAGGTCCTTAACCCTGCCTCCTCTTATTAAAACTATAGCATGCTCCTGAAGATTATGTCCGACGCCAGGGATATAAGTGGTAACCTCTATTCCATTTGTCAATCTGACCCTCGCCACTTTTCTGAGGGCGGAATTCGGCTTTTTAGGGGTTGTAGTATAAACCCTGATACATACCCCCCTCTTCTGCGGACATCTTATCAATGCAGGGCTGCTGGTCTTGTTTTTAACTTGCTCTCTACCTTTCCTTACTAACTGATTTATAGTCGGCAATTAATTTCTCCACTCTTCCTGCCGCTGAACCTGCTGTCGCCAAAACAGAGCCGATTCAGCTTCAGGCCTTCAGGCATAAAATTGGGCGGCACAGCCGCCCTTTTTAATTTGAAGTTAAATATTTATTATACTAATTATATTTTTTATGTCAAGCTTTTAATGCAAAAAAAATAAAAATTCAGGGAATTATAAACCACAGAGGCACGGAGACACAGATTTAAAAATTTCTAATTTCTAATTTCTAATTTCTAATAAAAAACATAAAAATAAAATTCCTTAATTGGAAATTGGTAATTAGAAATTAGAAATTCCCTCTGTGCCTCTGTGTCTCTGTGTCTCTGTGGCAAATCAGGTCTTTGTCCTTTCTATCCAACGGATAACGCTTCGGCCTCAGCAGCCTCTTCCTTTTTTTCTCCGCCTAAAGGCTTCTCCATCTCGACAGGAATATCCCTGTACTGCTTCATTCCTGTGCCTGCCGGTATAAGTCTTCCCATGATTACATTCTCTTTAAGACCCTTCAGATAGTCTACCTTGCCGCTTATGCTGACCTCCGTAAGAACCCTGGTCGTCTCCTGGAAAGAAGCGGCAGAGATAAAACTCTCGGTGCTGAGAGAAGATTTTGTTATGCCTAAAAGAGTCGGCCTCCCCTTTGCAGGTTTCCCGCCCTCAAGTTTTACCTCTTCATTCCTCCGGGCAAATACGGTTTTAGGCACCTGTTCACCGACAAGAAAATCCGTGTCACCCGCATCTTCAATAGTCAGGTGCTTAAGCATCTGTCTAACTATTACTTCAATATGTTTATCATTTATATGAACGCCCTGAAGTCTGTAAACCTCCTGCACTTCATTAACCAGATATTTTTGAAGCTCCTCTACACCGAGGACATTCAGAATATCGTGCGGGTCAACAACCCCGTCCATTAACTGCTCGCCTGCCTTAACCCTGTCGCCTTCATGGACGCTGACATGCTTCCCCCTTGGAATCAGGTAATCCCTCTTTTCTCCGTCATCGGCAATAATAGTAACGAGCCTCTTACCCTGCACAAATCCACCTAACTTGACTGTCCCGTTTATCTCCGTAATTATTGCCTTCTCATGCGGCTTTCTTGCCTCGAAGAGCTCCGCCACCCTCGGAAGACCTCCTGTAATATCCTTTGTCTTTGTGGTCTCCCTCGGTATCTTGGCGATTACATCGCCTGCCGAAACAATCTCTCCTTCTGCTACCGCAATATGGGCGCCTGCCGGAAGGAGGTATCTGCCTATTGTCTTTTTGGCATCCTTAATATCTTTTATAGATATTCTCGGCTGAAGCTTCTCTTCCCTGTGCTCGAGTATTACCTTCTGCACCAGACCTGTCACTTCATCGGTCCTCTCCTGTACCGTTACTCCCTCTATAATATCTCCAAATGCAGCCTTTCCGGCAAGCTCGGTAAGTATGGACATTGTATAGGGGTCCCACTCCACGAGGGTATGACCATCAGGCACTGTCTGTCCATCCTTTACCTTTAGTTTTGCGCCGTAAACAACTTTATATCTCTCCTTTTCCCTTCCGTGCTCATCCTGAATTATTATAGAGCTGTTCCTGTTCATGACGACAATATCACCGTGCCTGTTTACCACGGTTTTTAAATCGGAATATTTTACAGTACCTCCCTTTTTGGTCTGAAGCGTGGTCTGCTCCACTACCCTGCTGGCTGTCCCGCCTATATGGAATGTCCTCATGGTAAGCTGTGTCCCGGGTTCGCCAATTGACTGGGCGGCTATTATACCCACTGCCTCGCCTATCGTAACCAGCTCGCCTGTGCCGAGATTCCTCCCGTAACACATAGCACAAGCCCCCTCTGAAGACTCGCATGTAAGCACTGAACGGATATTTATCTTTTCTATACCTGCGTTCTCAATCCTCTCTACTGCATCTTCATCTATGTCATCATTCGCCTTTACCAGCACTTCCTCGGTAAAGGGGTCGGCTATATCTTCAAGGGCTATCCTGCCAAGTATCCTGTCGCCTAATGACTGGATAATCTCTCCGCTCTCGATAAGCGACTCAACCTCTATGCCTCTTATCGTTCTACAATCTTCTTCCTTTATCACTATGTCATGAGACACATCAACCAGTCTCCTTGTGAGATAACCCGAATTGGCAGTCTTGAGCGCCGTATCTGCAAGACCTTTCCTTGCCCCGTGTGTTGATATAAAGTACTGCAAAACCGTAAGCCCCTCTCTGAAATTCGCAGTAATAGGGGTTTCTATAATCTCTCCCGACGGCTTTGCCATTAACCCCCTCATCCCTGCAAGCTGTCTTATCTGCTGAGAGCTTCCTCTTGCGCCGGAATCCGCCATTATGTATATGGAGTTAAAATCCGTATCTTTATCGGATGCCCCCTCCACTATCCTCTTATCCTCTGCTTCCAGGTCCTTAAACATCTCATCCGAAACCTGTTCATTTACATGCGCCCATATATCTATTATTTTGTTATACCTCTCGCCGTTGGTTATTAGTCCGTTCCTGTATTGTTTTTCCACCTTCATAACCTCTTTCCGTCCGTCTTCGACAAGCTTCTCCTTTGTGACGGGGATACGCATATCGTCGAGGGATATGGAAATGCCTGCCTTAGTAGCATATCTAAATCCAATATCTTTAAGGTTATCGAGAAACTCCACGGTCTTTTCTCTGCCGGACTTTAAATAACTCTCGCTTACCAGATCGGATAGAGTATTTTTATTCATCACCCTGTTTATCTTTGAAAAGGGTATCTCTGCCGGCACTATTTCATACAGGAGAGTTCTCCCTGCTGTCGTCGAGACCAATTCACCTTTCATCCTGACCTTTATCTTCGCATGGAGATCTATCTCACCCGCATCGTAGGCAATCCGCACTTCATCCGGATTCGAAAACACCTTATTCTCTCCCTTTACCCCGCCCTTAATTTTTGTCATGTAATAACATCCAAGGACTATATCCTGGCTGGGAACTGTAATAGGCTTTCCGCTGGCAGGGGAAAGAATATTGTTCGTCGAAAGCATCAAAACCTTTGCCTCTATCCGCGCCTCCATCGAAAGAGGCATGTGGACAGCCATCTGGTCGCCGTCAAAATCCGCGTTAAAGGCTGCGCAGACAAGGGGATGTATCTTTATTGCCTTTCCCTCTATCAAGACCGGCTCAAATGCCTGAATACCGAGACGGTGAAGCGTAGGCGCCCTGTTCAGAAGCACAGGGTGGTCTTTTACAACCTCATCCAATACCTCCCATACTTCAGGGGACTCCTTCTCTACAAGCTTCTTGGCGCTCTTGATAGTTGTGGCATAACCTTTCTGTTCCAGTTTGTTAAATATAAATGGCTTGAAAAGCTCTAACGCCATTTTTTTAGGAAGCCCGCACTGATGGAATTTTAAGTCAGGACCAACGACAATGACAGTCCTTCCTGAATAGTCAACCCTCTTTCCAAGCAGATTCTGCCTGAAACGTCCCTGCTTGCCTTTCAGCATATCGCTTAAAGATTTTAGCGGCCTCTTGTTTGTCCCCCTCAATGTCCTTCCCCTCCGCCCATTATCAAACAAGGCTGCTACAGCCTCCTGAAGCATCCTCTTTTCATTCCTTATTATTATCTCAGGCGCTTTTAGCTCCATAAGCCGTTTAAGTCTGTTGTTTCTATTTATCACTCGTCTATACAGGTCGTTCAAATCCGATGTGGCAAACCTCCCGCCATCTAAAGGAACCAATGGTCTGAGCTCAGGAGGAATTACAGGGATTATCTTGAGTACCATCCACTCGGGTTTATTGTCGGATTTTCTGAATGCCTCCACTGTTTTCAGTCTCTTAACCAGCTTCCTTCTGGTCTGAACGGAAGATGTTGATTTAAGCTCCTCCTTCAGCTCCTTTGAAAGCTTTTCAAGGTCTATCTTTTTAAGCAGCTCATAAATCGCCTCCGCCCCCATACTGGCCTTGAATCGCTCTCCATAAAGCCCTCTCATCTCCCTATATTTTTCCTCTGTAAGAAGCCTCTTTTCTGTCAGGGGAGTATCGCCGGCATCAACCACTATATAATTTTCAAAATATATCACCCGCTCAAGCTCACGGATGGACAGATCGAGCATATTGCCGATCCTGCTCGGCAACCCTTTAAAGAACCAGATATGCGTCACCGGGGATGCAAGCTCTATATGACCCATTCTCTCTCTCCTTACCTTTGAAAGGGTAACCTCCACGCCGCACTTTTCGCACACCACTCCTTTATATTTCATCCTCCTATATTTTCCGCAGATACACTCCCAGTCCTTTACAGGACCAAATATCTTGCCGCAGAAGAGCCCGTCCCTTTCCGGTTTAAATGTCCTGTAGTTTATGGTCTCGGGTTTTTTCACTTCGCCGTGAGACCATGACAGTATCTTCTCCGGAGAGGCAATCCTGATCTTTATTCCATCAAAGGAAATAGGGTCCTTTGGTTTTTCAAAAAGCTCTTTAAACTTATCCAATTTTATATCCTCCAAAAAAGAGGTTAAGAGGTTAAGAGGTTAAAAGGTTAAAAGGTTTTAAACCTTTTCACCTTTTCGCCTTTTCGCCTTTTCGCCTTATTCTTTCTCATCCTCAATCAATTCCACATCCAGCGCCAGACTCTGAAGCTCCTTTACAAGAACATTGAAAGACTCGGGGACTCCGGGCTGCAACGTGCTGTCACCCTTTACAATAGTCTCATATATCCGCTTTCTGCCCTCGACATCATCGGATTTTACCGTCAGCATCTCCTGTAATGTATGAGCCGCTCCATAGGATTCGATTGCCCAGACCTCCATTTCACCGAGCCTCTGACCTCCAAACTGCGCCTTTCCACCCAGCGGCTGCTGGGTAACCAGAGAATATGGACCCGTAGACCTTGCATGTATCTTATCATCAACAAGATGATGAAGCTTCATTATGTAGATATACCCCACCACCACCTTCTGGTCAAAGGGCTTGCCTGTCCTGCCGTCATAGAGAATCGTTTTCCCTGTATCAGGAAAACCTACATCCTTCAGCATCTTCTTTATATCTTCTTCCCTTGCGCCGTCAAATACAGGCGATGCAACATGGATATTCAGTTTTTTTGCAGCCATTCCGAGATTTGTCTCCAGGATCTGTCCGACATTCATTCGGGACGGCACTCCGAGGGGGTTCAAGATAATGTCAACAGGTGTTCCGTCTGAAAGATACGGCATATCTTCCTCGGGGACAATTCTTGCAACAACCCCTTTATTTCCATGTCTTCCTGCCATCTTATCGCCCACGGAAAGCTTTCTCTTCATCGCTACAAACACCTTAACCAGCTTAATAACTCCCGGAGACAGTTCATCGCCCTTTTTCAGCTTCGATATCTTCTCGTTCATCAGGGTCTTCATGGCGTGAATCTGGTCCTGTGCCGCATCTTCAACCTCCTGTATCTCATCCATTATGCTCTCTTCCGTCACTTCCACGCTTAACAAATCCTTACCGCTCAATTTCTCCAATATGTTCTCGGTCAGCTTCTTCTTTTTCTGAATAAAAAGCTTCTTCCCGACCTTTACATCCTTTGCAGCGGTCTTATCCATAAGGAGGATTCTAATCTTCTTATCCCTCTCTTCTTTTATAATATCTATCTCCTCTTCGTAATCCTTTGTGAGTCTTGACATCTCTTCTTCTTCAAGGCTCTGTGTCCTTGAATCTTTATCAATACCCTTACGAGAAAAAACCTTCACCCCTATAACCGTTCCCTCTATCCCCGGAGGCACCCTGAGAGATGTATCTCTTACATCCCCTGCCTTCTCGCCGAAGATCGCCTTTAAAAGCTTTTCTTCCGGAGAGAGGATAGTCTCGCCTTTCGGAGTAATCTTACCAACCAGAATGTCGTCAGGCTTAACCTTTGCGCCGATGCGGATAATCCCGCTTTCGTCCAGGTCCTTCAATACCTCCTTATTTACATTCGGTATATCCATGGTAATTTCCTCTTTCCCCTGCTTCGTATCCCTTGCCTCTACCTCAAATTCTTCTATATGAACGGAGGTGAAGGTATCCTCCCCTGAAAGCCGCTCGCTTACGATGATTGCATCTTCAAAGTTATATCCCTCCCATGGCATAAAGGCTACAAGCACATTGCGGCCCAAGGCAAGATCGCCTTTATCGGTGGCAGGTCCGTCGGCAATAACATCGCCCTTTTTCATCCTGTCGCCGACATTCACAAGAGGCCTCTGATTTATACAGGTATTCTGATTCGACCTGTTATATTTGAGGAGATTATAAACATCCACCCTCGATGTCTTTTTATCTCTATCTTTCCCGTCAGATACTATAACAACCTTGTTGGCATCAACGCTCAAAACATCCCCTGCAGACCTTGCCAGAACGGCTGCCCCTGAATCCCTCGCAACAATCCTCTCCATTCCTGTACCCACCAGTGGCGCCTCTGTCCTTAAAAGGGGAACAGCCTGTCGCTGCATATTCGATCCCATCAGAGCCCTGTTGGCGTCATCATGCTCAAGAAACGGGATGAGAGACGCAGCCACACTTACAAGCTGCTTTGGCGATACATCCATATAATCAACCTTGTCAGGAGACGCCATTACAAATTCCCCGCCCTTCCTGGCTGAAACCATATCAGTCTCAAAATTACCCTTTGAATCTATAGGTGCATTTGCCTGGGCAATAGTAAACCCCTCTTCATCCATAGCAGAGAGGTAAACCACCTCATCCATCACCTTACTGTTTTTTACCCTTCTGTAAGGGCTCTCTATAAATCCAAATTCATTCACCCTCGCATAGGTGCTGAGAGATGCAATAAGTCCTATATTCGGTCCTTCGGGTGTCTCTATCGGGCATATCCTGCCGTAATGAGTCGGGTGAACATCTCTGACCTCAAACCCTGCCCTCTCTCTGGTAAGCCCTCCGGGACCCAGTGCAGAGAGCCTCCTCTTGTGAGTAATCTCGGACAAGGGGTTTGTCTGGTCCATAAACTGAGAAAGCTGGCTGCTTCCGAAGAACTCCTTTATGGCGGCTGTCACCGGCTTCGAATTGATAAGGTCGTAGGGCATTGCAGTCTCGATATCCTGAGTATTCATCCTCTCCATAATTGCCCTCTCCATTCTCACCAACCCTATCCTCAATTGATTCTCCAGAGACTCGCCTATCGCCCTTATCCTCCTGTTGCCGAGATGATCAATATCATCCACATTTCCAATCCCCTTGCGGAGATTCAGCAGATACCTCATTGTAGCAACAATATCTTCAGGTGTTAAATGCCTATGGCTTAATGGCAAATTCAGCCCCAACTTGTTGTTAAGCTTTAGTCTCCCTACCTCGGACAGGTCATAGCGTTTTGGATTGAAAAATAAACCGTTAAAAAGCAGCCTGGCGGTCTCGATTGTCGGCGGCTCGCCCGGTCTTATCCTCTTGTATATCTCTCTTAACGCCTCCTCGGTGGTATTTATTTTATCGGAAAGCAGTGTATCCCTGAGAGATGTATCGTTATACTGCTCATCAATATGGAGAATAGAAAACTCCTTTATCTTGTTTTTCTTTATGGCATCCAGCATATCAGGAGTAATATCTGCATTTATCTCCAGCAGAATCTCACCTGTATTTTCATCCACAACATCACAGGCTATTATCTTCCCCGCCATATCTTCGGGATTTATATTGATTGTCTTTATCTTTGCAGATTCCATCCTCTTTATCATCCCTTTATGTATCTTCTTATGCGCCTTTACTATGCACTCGCCTGTAGACGGGTCAATTATATCCTCCTTAGCCTTTTGCCCTACCAAAAGGTCAGATACCTTTACCGAAAATATATCCGAATCGGGATGATAACTTACCTTTGCAGACTCGTAGAAAAGGGAAAGAATCTCCTCTGTCGAATATCCAAGCGACCTCAACAGGATGGTTGCCGGAAACTTCCTCCTCCTGTCAATCCTTACATAAAGTATATCCTTCGTATCAAACTCAAAATCGAGCCATGAGCCTCTATAAGGTATCAGACGGGCAGAATAGGTAACCTTTCCGAGAGAAGTGCTTTTACTCTTATCATGAAAAAAGAAGGCGCCGGGTGAGCGGTGCATCTGACTCACGATAACCCTCTCTATCCCGTTTATAATAAATGTCCCTGTATCTGTCATGAGGGGTATCTCGCCTAAGTAAATCTTCTGCTCTTTGATTTCACGGATGGCGCTTTTCCCCTTTTCATCCTTTTCTTTAACCATCAACTGCACCATGACTTTGAGGGGATCGGCGTAGGTCATTCCCTTCTGGCGGCATTCCTCCATGCTGTATTTCTCTTTATAGACCACATCTTTTTTACATTTTTCGCAGACCATCCCCTCGCCGCCCAATCCCTTATACTCGCCGCAGCCGCATTCCCATATCCCCACCTCGTACCCGATATATTCGATAGAGGCGGTATCCTTATAATTGGATATAGGGAAAACACTCCTGAAGACCTCGTCCAGCCCCTTATTCTCCCTCTTTGACGGATGCCTGCCCCTCTGCATGAATCTATCATAGGATATTTTCTGAACCTCTATCAAATTCGGGATATCAACTATCGCAGGGATCCTGCTAAAGTCCTTTCGCTGAATAAAATTTTTCATATTCATCAATAAAACCCTCAAAATAGTGTAAGTGAAAGTGAAAGTGAAAACCTAATACTCATCACTTACACTTACACTTACACTTTCCCTATTTTATCTCTATCTTTGCCCCAACATCTTCCAGCTTCTTTTTTATCTCTTCAGCCTCCTCCTTCTTTATGCCTTCCTTTAACGGCTTGGGGGCTCCATCTACGAGGTCTTTTGCCTCCTTAAGCCCGAGGCTGGTCAGCTCCCTGACAACCTTTATCACCTGAATCTTCTTATCGCCGGCGCCTGCCAGTATTACGCTGACCGTTGCCGGCTCTGCAGCCGCACCTGCTGCTGCGCCTGCCGGCGCGCCTCCTACTGCCGCAACTGCTACAGGGGCTGCAGCAGTAACGCCAAATTTCTTCTCGAGCTCTTTTACCAGATCCGAGAGTTCAAGAACAGAAATGTTCTCGATGTAAGATATTACATCCTCCCTTGTAATCTTTGCTACCTCAGCCATAATCTTTCCCTCCCTTTAAATTACAACCTACAACTTACAACTAATAACCAACAACTTAGTTGTTAGTTGTAGGTTGTTAGTTATTTAGTTGATTGTGCCTTTGTTTCCTCTATTGCCTTCAATGTATAAACAAACTTCCTTACAATACCCTGCAAAACACCAACCAGATTGGCGGCAGGCGACTTCATAGCAGCCAGTGCATTGGCAAGCAAAACCT
>JACQEW010000191.1 GCA_016200365.1 Nitrospinota bacterium | reverse complement strand
TTTAAAGTTATTATTATTCCCTGTTTTAACCATTTGGGTTACCTCCTGTTATAATAATGTTTTGGCTTGAAAACTTAATTATACCAGTGTAATCCAAATGGTTTAACTACTTTTTTCCTTTTTCTTATGCAAGATTAAGGTCATACATTCTTTAATGCCTTTTTCAATACTCTCCCTTAAACTATCTCCCACCCCCAGTGAAAATTCATCATACCAAACAGTTATCATTAGCTTACTTAATTCAATAGCAAGAGGTCTTGCTATATTATCCTTATCCCTTGAATCATGGCTAATGAACGCCAATGGTTTTTCTGTTTCTGTCCTTTTAATTTCATACTTTTTATCTCTGATTTGGACAAAAAAGCCTTTTTTATTACCATGGCTTACAATTGTTTGTATGTCTTCTTGATTTAATACATCATCAACATAGAATATAAAATGTTTGGTAAATATGAGTGAATTGTCTGTCTTTATTTGGTCTGTAAGGTATCCCCACGATACCTCTACGCCTTCTGTTATTGACAAAGCCCACTCAGGATTATCAATAATATAGCAACACAATTCAGCAATATTAGCCACTGCTGGGATATAGTAAGAAATATATTTGGCATTAGCATCAAAATCATAATGGAGTCGTTCCACAACTTCAAAAGCACTTTTATCTTCATTGTTCGTAAAGTTTCTTGGTCGATGTCCATTCAAAGTTCTATTGAAATCCGTATCAAAGTATTGCCGTAATGTTGCCATAACGAGTTTTCCAAAAATCGCCTTAGTCAACTACCCTTCTATAAAGGTAGTAATTAAGACTTAAGATTTATATATTATATTTTCCACATAATTTATCTCACTTCTAGTTCTACCCCCTTTTCTCTTATCTCATATATTAGAGGAACCCATGTATCATTTTTATAAGATTTAACTGAAATAGGAATAGGCTCGATTCTTGAGTCTATTTCTCCAGCTATCCTGAAAAGCAACATGCCTTCGTCTGTTGTGTCTTTCCCAAAATCCTTTGAAACCACAGCAACATCAATATCACTGTCAGGTCTTACCCTTCCTTTTGCATACGAACCATAAAGAATAATTTTCTCAACTGATATGCCTTCCTTAACCAATGCCTTGACAAATTTTTTAACAATTTTTATAACCGACTTTTTAGCCATTTAAAAATCTCCTCAATCTCCCTAAAATATTATACACTTTTTACTCAACCCACGGTCTGTCTTTTTCATCCCCTGCATAATCGTCTCTCCAGCGGTAATCTTTTACCTCAATTATTGCCTGAAGGTCTTTATATTCTTTCAACAGCCTGCTTACCTCTTTTAAATGCTCCTGCTCATCGAGTCTTATCTTTCCGATGAAATATTGAAACTCTGGGTCTGAGAATTTTTTCATCCCCCTCTCCAAAAGCTCGATTGCCTCCAACTCGCCTTTTTTATGCTCCTCCAGCATCTCTTTAACAGAAAGCCTCTTTTCCCTTCTATACTGCGGCGGGTTAAACTGCGGCTCTCCGCCCAATTTCCTTACCATATCAGCCACAAGAAGTGCATGCATAGCTTCAGAGGCGCCAAATCTCTTTAAGTCGCTGGCTAATACAGGGTCTTTTATGAAAGAGGCATACATATTATAATCCCATATCCCGTTATACTCTAATTTAAGCGCCTCATTCAAAAACTGGACTATCGTATATTTTTCTTCATCAAACTGGACAAGATTATCTATTTTGCCTATATAATTGCCCAATCCTTTCTCCATATCTTCCAGCAATTCCTTTACTTCATAATTTTTTAACCCTTCCTCTTTAAAAAGCCCTGAGCAGTCCTTTACCTTTTCCAGACATCGCTCCATCTTATCTTTTAAAAATCTTGCTGATTGATTAAATTTCATATTGCCTCCTTTACTCCCCTCACCCTCCCCTCTCCCGAAGGGGAGAGGTTTAATAGAGGAACTTCATGCAATCTTTTTCAAATCAAATTTAGCATCCCTTAAATTATCTTCATACTTAGATACATCAACACCATTTTTAATTAGTTTACTAACTACCCTGACATCCTTTGTATCACCAAGGAGGATTGCACCGACTATCTTCCCCTCTTTCACAACGAGTTTTTTATAGACTCCATTAGAACCGTCTTCCCTAATTAATTCCTTGAATCCCCCCTCACCCTTACCCTCTCCCTCAAAGGGAGAGGGAGGAGAAAGAGGATTTACAATCCCTATGGATGTCAAATCAATGCCGACTATTTTTAAGGTTGTGGATGGGACGGTCCCATTATAAATTGCATTCACCCCTGAGATATTATTCCCTGCAATTGTCCCCTGTTCTGACGATGCTGTCCAGAGCCCGTATATCCTCCCCTGAAACTCTGCACAGTCGCCTGCTGCATAAACATTCTTTATACTTGTCTCCATCCTTTCATTTATGATAATCCCTTTGTTCACGGCTATGCCCGCCTCTTTTGCCAGCTCAATTCTTGGTGTAATCCCTGCCGAGATAATGATAAGACTGCATTCGATTGTCCTTCCGTCTTTCAAGCGTAAGCCCGTTACATTGTCTTTTCCCAAAACCTCATCGGATTCACCGCTTAATACAACCTTAATTCCTATATTCTCTATCAACCTCTGCAAGACCTTTGCCCCTTTCTCATCCAATTGTCTGGGGAGGAGTCTTGAAAAAAATTCTACTACTGTAACATCGAGTCCCCTTACTTTTAGACCTCTTGCTGCCTCAAGCCCGAGTAGACCCCCGCCGATGAGAACGGCATTTTTACCCTTTGAAGAATATTCCTTGATTGAAAGGACATCCTTTATAGTGCGGAGGGTAAAGAATCCCCTCTTTTCTCTCCCCTTTATCGGAGGGATAAAGTTGGCGCTGCCTGTAGCAAAAAGCAGTTTGTCATAATGAGCCTTTTCCCCTGTCTCTGTTATTACATACTTTTCAGCAGCCTCTATTTTTTTTATCCTCGCAGCAGGATGAAATTCTATTCCATTTTCTTTATACCAACCATCCCTGTATATATATGTATTTTCCTGCGCTATCTCGTCCCCAAGAAAATGAGGAAGTTTTATCCTTGAATAAAAAGGATATGGCTCATCCGAATATATTGAAATACTTATATCCTTATTATTTTTTCTTATAACTTCAGCAGCAGCAGTTCCCGCCGCCCCATTGCCGATTATAATTACCTTTTGCATAGAGGATTAAATTATATCTCATGTAATATAATTTACAAGACAAAATCAAAAAAAAATCAAAAAATGCTTGACAAAAGAAAGTCTGATTGTATATTATATACTGACCAGTCGGTTTATTAAAAGGGAATATTTATGGTGCAGAGAGAAACTGAAGAAGTAAGAAGGAAACAGATATTGGAATCGGCAATCAGATGCATATCCCGACAGGGCTATCACCAGACAACAATGGACGACATTGCATCAGAGGCAGGGTTAAGCAAAGGTGCGCTCTACTGGTATTTCAAAAGCAAGGATGAGATTCTAACTGCTATGTGCAGGCAGCAG
>JACQEW010000198.1 GCA_016200365.1 Nitrospinota bacterium | reverse complement strand
TCTGCAGCCCTTCTCCTGTCGCTCAGTGTCCCCTTTTTTCCCAGGGTAACCATTCTATCGGCTACCCTCCTCAACTCCTTTGCCTTTGCAATGGTAGTTTCTATTTTTTCATATTGCATCAAAGAGGTAACCAGATTTCTAAGGAGAGCCTTTTTATGTGCAGTTGTCCTGCCTAATCTTGCAACTCTTCTTAAATGCCGCATATTTTAATCTCCAAAATCAGAAGGCAGAAGACAGAGCACAGAAGACAGATAAAAATATAGTCTGAATTCTGTGCTCTGAATTCTGTGCTCTGTGTTTTGTTCTTATTCAGTCAACACACCTGCAGATACGAGCTCGTTTTTATATTCATCTATGCCCATCCCGAGACTCAAACCCATCTCTGCCAGTATCTCCTTTATTTCATTCAATGATTTTCTTCCAAAATTTCTCGTCTTCAGCATATCCTGGTCGGTTTTCTGAACGAGATCTGCAATAGTTTTAATGTTCTCGTTTTTGAGACAATTGTATGACCTCACCGAAAGCTCCAGCTCTTCTACGCTCCTCTTGAGATTTGCAACAACCTTTTGTCTCTTTTCATCCACCTGCGGAGCCTTTACGACTATCTCTTCCTCAAAATTTATAAATATCTGCAGATGGTCTTTCAGTATCTTTGCTGCATGGGCTATAGCATCTTCGGGTTTTATAGCTCCATTCGTCCAGACCTCCAGTATCAATTTTTCGTAATCGGTTGACTGACCAACCCTTGTATTCTCAACTGCAAAATTCACCTTTTTTACAGGTGAGAATATGGAATCTACAGGTATCATCTGAACAGGCATCCCCTCTTCGGTATTCTTCTCTGCCGGAACATACCCCCTGCCATTTTTTACCATCATCTCTACATCTAATTTCCCGCCTTTATCGAGTGTCGCTATAAGATGATCGGGGTTTAAAATCTCGATATCCGCATCGCTCTTTATATCCTTTGCCCTGACCTCACCCTTTCCGTCCGTATGGATAAATACAGTCTTCGGATGATCAACATTGAGCTTTATCATAAGCTCTTTTATGTTAAGGATTATCTCGGAGACATCCTCCCTCACCTTAGGTATAGTGGAAAATTCGTGATAAACACCGTCAAATTTAACGGCTGTTACTGCTGCCCCCTGAATCGAAGACAAAAGATGCCTCCTCAGCGCATTTCCTATTGTTGAGCCAAAACCTCTTTCAAAGGGCTCGGCAACAAACTTACCATAGGTGTGTGTCAGCGTCTTTTTATCAGGCTCTAATCTTTTAGGCTTAATAAAACCTTGCCAGGCTGTATTCATGAAACCTCCCAAATATAACTTACAACTTACAACCAATAACTAACAACCAAATACAAGTTGCAAGTTGTTAGTTGTAAGTCGTCAGTTATAAGTTATCAGTTAGTTACTTAGAATAAAGCTCCACAATCAGATGCTCCTGAAGGGGTGCGTTTATCTCCTCTCTTGCAGGAAGATTCTGTACAATACCTTTCATTGACGGGGCATCTAACTGAAGCCACGCTGGAACACCTCTCGTATCTTTCAAAGAATCCCTGACAACTCGAAGGTCGCGGCTGTTTTCCCGAATTTCGATAATGTCGCCCTTTTTTACCAGATAGGATGGAATATTCACCTTGCGGCTGTTTACAGCAAAGTGATTATGCCTTACCAGTTGACGCGCCAGCCTTCGTGTGGGTGCCAATCCTAATCTGTAAACAACATTATCCAAACGCCTTTCGAGTAACTGGAGAAGCATTTCTCCTGTGATTCCCTTCTTCCTGTCGGCGATCCTGAAGTAATTTCTAAACTGCCTCTCCATAATACCGTATATCCTCTTCCCCCTCTGTTTTTCTCTTAACTGCGTGCCGTATTCAGACAGTTTTACCCTGTTTTGTCCATGCTGTCCCGGCGCATAGTTTCTCCTGTCCAGAGCGCACTTATCACTTAAGCACCTGCTGCCTTTAAGGAAAAGCTTTATCCCTTCCCTTCTACATAACCTGCATACTGATTCCCTATACCTTGCCAATCTTACCTCCCTCTTTATAAGTAGGCAGTAAGCAATTGGCAGTTGGCAAGGGCTTTACTGTCTACTGCCTACTGCTTATTGCCTACTGCCTACTGTTTTATACCCTTCTCCTCTTAGGCGGCCTGCAGCCGTTATGAGGAATTGGTGTAACATCCCTTATCAGGTCAATCTCCAAACCTGTTGCCTGAAGCGCCCTTATCGCCGCCTCTCTTCCTGCCCCCGGACCCTTCACATATACCCCGATCTTCTTTACCCCCATATCCAATGCCTTCTTTGCAGCAGATTCCGCTGCCAGTTGGGCTGCAAAAGGGGTGCCCTTTCTGGAGCCTTTAAATCCTGCAGTGCCCGCACTGGACCATGCAACTACATTCCCGGCAGCATCGGTTATAGATACAATAGTATTATTAAAAGTAGATTGTATATGTGCTACGCCGTTACCGACCGCCTTTTTTAACTTTTTCTTAACTGCCTTTTCCTCTTTAGGCTTATCTTCCTTTGGTTTCTCCTGGTTCTCCTTTTCGTCCATTATTTACTCCTCCTTTTTCTTTGCACCAACGGTTTTTCTCGGTCCTTTTCTTGTTCTGGCATTGGTGCGTGTCCTCTGTCCCCTGACAGGAAGAGACCTTCTGTGTCTCAATCCTGCGTATGAGCCTATATCCATCAATCTCTTAATATTAAAAGAGATATCCCTTCTCAAATCGCCTTCTACCTTATATTCCTTCTCGATAATACCTCTTAGTTTTCCGACCTCTTTCTCGGATAGATTTTTTACCCTTGTATCAGGGTTAATACCCGCCTCTTTAAGAATAACATTTGAGAGGGTACTCCCTATACCGTAGATATAGGTAAGGGCTATCTCTATCCTCTTATCCCTTGGAATATCTATTCCTGCTATCCTCGCCATCAAACCTCCATATCAGTTAAGAGTTAAGAGTGAAGAGTGAAGAATTATTGTTTTTTAACTTTTAACTCTTAACTCTTAACTCTTAACTAATTATCCCTGTCTTTGTTTATGCTTCGGGGTTTCACAGATTACCCTTATTACACCCTTCCTTTTTATAACCTTGCATTTTTCACATATCGGTTTTACCGATGCCCTGACTTTCATGATATGTAACCCCACAACTAACAACCAACAACTAACAACATTATTAGTTGTAAGTTGTGAGTTGTAGGTTGTTAGTTTATCCTCTTATTTAAACCTGTATGTTATTCTTCCCCTTGTTAAATCATAAGGAGACAACTCAACTTTAACCTTATCGCCTGCCAGTATCTTTATAAAGTGCATCCTCATCTTTCCTGATATATGCGCCAGAACTTTATGTCCATTGTCAAGCTCAACCCTGAACATAGCGTTGGGAAGCGGTTCTATCACTGTCCCTTCAACCTCAATAGCCTCTTCTTTTGCCATATAAATAAGTGCACCAGATCACCAGACACCAGAACACCAGTTAATAATATCTGGTGACTGGTGATCTATACTTTTGTCAGTATTTCTGCACCGTTATCCGTTATAGCAACGGTATGCTCAAAATGGGCAGAAAGACTCCTGTCTGCCGTAACGGTTGTCCAATCATCTTCCAAGACTTCCACATCGCTTACCCCTGCATTGACCATAGGCTCTATCGCAATGACCATTCCGTTTTTCAATACAGGTCCATTTCCCGCCTCGCCGAAATTCGGAACCTGCGGATCTTCATGCAGCGATGTCCCTATGCCGTGTCCCACAAAAGCCCTTACTACAGAGAACCCTTCCCCTTCTACATAAGACTGAATTGCATAGGATATATCAGACAGATGGTTACCCGCTTTTGCCTTTTCTATCCCTATATAGAGAGCCTTTCGGGTGGAATCCAAGAGCCTCTCTGCATCCTGCGATATATTTCCAACCCCCACGGTCAATGCCGCATCTCCGTAATACCCATCATAGTAGATTCCAAGATCAAGACTCACTATATCTCCTTCTTTCAGCTTCCTGCTGGACGGTATACCGTGAACCACCTGTTCATTTATAGAGATACATAGAGAATTTGGATATCCCCTGTAACCCTTGAATGCCGGGACACCCCTCTTTTTTACAATCAACGATTCGGCCAGCCTGTCCAATTCTATCGTTGAGATACCTGCCTTTATTTTTTTTACCACCTCTCCTAAAACCTCAGCCACCAGCCTGTTAGGAATCTTCATCTTTTCTATCTCTTGCCGGGATTTCAGGATTATCATGCTCCAAGAACACTTACGATTTTATTAAATATATCCTCAACGGTTCCTGTACCTTTAACAGAATGAAATCTTCCGTTTTTACTATAGTAACCCTTCAACTGTGCCGACTGCTCCTGGTATACTTTAAATCTTCTTAAAATTGTATCTTCTTTATCATCATCCCTTTGATACAGCTCACCGCCGCATTTATCGCATATACCTTCTTTTTTGGGAGGATTGAATGTCAGATGGAATCCCTCACCGCACTTCCTGCATGTCCTTCTGCCCGTCAGCCTCTTTAGAAGCTCATCGGAATCTACATTTATATCTATCACATGGTCTATATCCGCACCCATCTTTTTCAAATTTATGTTGAGCGCCTCTGCCTGTGCAGTGGTACGGGGAAAGCCATCAAGTATATATCCGGTTTTGCAATCGCCGTCCCTTAATCTGCCTTCAATTATCCCTATAACTACATCATCGGGAACCAGCGAGCCTGCGTCCATATAGGACTTTGCTTTTATGCCAAGGGGGATTTTATCCGCCACAGCCTTCCTCAAAATATCCCCTGTGGATACCTGCGGGATATTATATTTTTTCGAAATCAATTTTGCCTGTGTCCCCTTACCTGCCCCCGGCGGTCCGAGTAAAATCAATCTCATAAGAACAAAAAAGAAAGATTTTTAGCCACAGATGGACACAGATTAACACAGATTATGAAGATTGAAAAAACAAAAAAAATTATTTTTTCTGCCTTTTTTTATCTGTGTATATCTGTGAAAATCTGTGGCAAATTTTTTATAATTTCCTA
>JACQEW010000197.1 GCA_016200365.1 Nitrospinota bacterium | reverse complement strand
GAGGCTGAAGCCTCGCACTACGAGAGAGGAGACTTATATGCCAGAGCTTAGAAAAGACCCCATTGTTGGAAGGTGGGTGATAATATCTACGGATAGAGGCAAGAGGCCTATGGATTTCACCGTGCCTACGCCTAAGGAAAATAACAGGTTCTGTCCTTTCTGCTTCGGTAACGAGGACAAAACACCGCCGGAGGTTCTTGCTTATCGTGTCGACGGCTCCTCTTCCAATAAGAGCGGCTGGAAGCTGAGGGTGGTGCCGAATAAGTTCCCGGCGCTTCAGATAGAGGGCGGGCTCGATAAGGTCGGCGAGGGTATTTTCGATAAGATGAACGGCATAGGCGCCCATGAAGTAATCATAGAGACCCCTGACCACAAAGCCACTTTAGAGGCTATGTCGGAAATGGGTATCGAGGATATATTCTGGGCGTTCAGGGACAGGGTCATGGATTTAAGGAAAGACAAGCGGTTCAAATACATACTTATATTTAAAAACCACGGGCAGGAAGCAGGTGCATCCCTGGAGCATACCCATTCGCAGCTTATTGCACTGCCTATTATCCCCAAGCTGGTCGGCGAAGAGTTGGACGGCTCTCTCAATCATTATAAATTCAAGGAGAGATGCGTATACTGCGATATTGTACGGCAGGAGATGTCTGACGGGACACGCGTAATAAGCGAAAATCCGGATTTTATAGCCATTTCGCCCTTTGCACCGAGGTTCCCCTTCGAGACATGGATACTCCCTAAGGCGCACGATTCCTCCTTTGAAGACTCGCAGAAACATGAGTTTGAATTTTTGGCGGGGATATTAAAAGAGACGCTTTTGAGAATCGGGAAGACACTTAATCATCCGCCTTATAATCTGGTAATCCATACATCACCTCTGGCAGAACAGCACAATGAGTATTACCACTGGCACATAGAGATAATGCCGAAACTTACCCAGGTGGCAGGATTTGAGTGGGGGACGGGATTTTATATAAACCCCACGCCGCCCGAAACAGCAGCAAAATACTTGAGAGAAGCGGAGATATAATGTGCACCAGAGCACCAGACACCAGTGCACCAGTTAGAAAAATTTTTTACTGGTGGCTGGTGCCCTGGTGCTCTTCTTTAAAAATTATGAAGATATTAATTGCCTCACCTGAAATAGTCCCCTTTGCCAAGACCGGGGGTCTTGCAGATGTAACCGGTGCCCTGCCAAAGGCGATTGAAAGACTCGGTGAAGATGTCGCTGCAATAATGCCTAAGTATAAAACAGTGGATGAGAAAAAATTTGGACTCGAGTATACAGGCAAAAATATCCGTGTTCCCATATCAAACAGGATTGAGGAGGCAAGAATTTACAAAGGATATATTAATAGTCAGGAGTCGGGAGGTAGGACAGGCGTCCCGCCTGTCAGTCGGCAGTCAAAGATACCTATCTACTTCATCGAAAAAAATGAGTATTACGACAGGGAGTATTTATATGGAACGCCGCAGGGGGATTATCCGGATAATGCAGAGAGATTTATATATTTTTCGAGGGCTGTTCTTGAAGCCTGCAAAGTAATAGGGTTTAAACCTGATATTATTCACTGCAATGACTGGCAGACAGGCATGGTGCCTGTTTATTTGAAGACGCTATATAAAGACGATCCGTTCTTTAAAGATACGGCAGCCATTTTCACTGTTCACAATATCGGGTATCAGGGGTTGTTCTGGCATTTCGATATGCACCTTACAAATCTCGGGTGGGATATATTTACGCCGGAAGGTATAGAATTTTATGGAAAGATAAACATACTCAAAGGCGGTATCATATATTCCGATGTCATCACAGCAGTCAGCAAGACCTACAGCCTTGAAATACAAACAGAGGAGTATGGACGCGGGCTCGACGGTGTATTGAGAAAGAGAAAAGACGACCTTTACGGCGTAATAAACGGGATTGATTACGAGGAATGGAATCCTGAAACAGATAAACATTTAGCCGCAAGATATTCGATAGACGACCTGTCGGGTAAGTGGGAGTGTAAAAAAGACTTACTTAATATATACGGACTCACACCCTCTAAAGAAATACCGGTTATAGCCGCTATCTCCCGTCTGGACGAGCAGAAAGGGTTTGACCTGATAACAGAGGTTATCGCCGACCTCATGAAGCTCGAGTTTCAGTTTATATTTCTCGGGACGGGAAAAGAAAAATATCAAAAAATTTTTGAGGATATCGGAAAGAAATATCCATTAAAGGCAGGGATAAAGATTGGCTTCGATAATGCACTGGCTCATAAAATCGAGGCTGGGGCGGATATGTTTCTCATGCCGTCGAGATACGAGCCCTGCGGGCTCAACCAGCTTTACAGCTTTAAATATGGAACAATCCCTATTGTAAGGGCGACAGGAGGGTTGAACGATACTGTTGAGAATTATGATCCTACGCTCCCGCGCAGGGCGGGGGAGCGAGAAGGAAACGGGTTTAAATTCAGCGAATACTCCTCAAAGGAGCTTCTCTCTGTCATTGAAAGGGCTGTGGATGTTTACAACGACCACATCGGGTGGAAGGAATTGATGAACAAGGCTATGGGGGAAGACTACTCATGGGGGCATTCTGCGAGGGAATATGTGGATTTGTATAGGAAGGCAAAGGAGAAGAAAGAGCACCAGAGCACCAGATAGAAAGGAATATTTTTTACTGGTGGCTGGTGCCTTGGTGCTCTGGTGACCTATGTTTTTATGATGAAACCAGCCAAATCAAAATCTCATTTAAGAAGGGTAGAAAAAGCCGCACAAAAAGTTAGTGAGGTCAACTGGCTTGAGATTTTAAGCGAGGTCAGCAGGATAGCCAATTCATCGTTGGAGTTAGAGGACAGGCTTAATTCTATTGTAGAGATAGTTGTAAGGCAAACAGGTGCAGATGCCTGCTCCATACTCCTTATGGATGAAGACGGAGAGAATTTAATATTGAGGGCAACAAAGGGACTAAATCCCATGTCAATCAACAGGGTCAGACTTAAAATCGGAGAGGGGATTTCAGGGTGGGTATGTCAGAACAAGAAAGTGGCGGCACTCAGGGATGCTGCAAGCGATTCCCGTTTTGTTCATTTTCCTGTAACCGAAGAAGAGAGGTTTAGATCAGTGTTGGTAGTTCCGATTATGGAGAAAGAAGACTGCATAGGGGTTATATATACCCAGAGCATTACAGAAAAAGATTATTCGGAAGATGATATAAAGCTCCTGACAACAATAGCCGATCAGGTATCCGGGATAATTAAAAACGCCCAGCTCTATGAAAAAGCGACGCAGAGATTGAGGGAGTTGTCCATGCTCTATGAGATGAGTATGGCAATGCAGACCACCATTAATCTCGATAGATTGCTGAGGATAATATTAAGCTGTGTCACCGCCGGAGGCGCCTTTGGATTTAACAGGGCAGGGCTCTTCCTTGTCAATGAAAAGACAAACACCCTTCATGGCATGATGGGACTCGGTCCTGATTCAGGGGAAGAGGCGCGGGAGATATGGAGTAAAATACCGCAGATTACCGATCTGTCTCAATGGCTGATTTCTCAGGGGGAGCTGCTGGCAAAAAAGGAATCCGGATATGACAGGTTTATAAAAGGAATAAGATTGCCTATAGACAGGGACAGCGGTGTTATAGCCCTGACAGCTCTGGAAGTAAAGCCCTTCAATATAAAAGACGGCTGGAATGATCCAAGGGTAAACAGGGATATTGTTCAGAACAGCGGGGTTAACAGCTTTGCCGCAGTTCCTATTATTGCAAAGGAAAATGTGCTCGGTGTTATAGTCGTGGATAATATCTATACCGGCAAACCTATAACGGATGAAGACCTTCAGACACTTGTAAGATTTGCAGTTCATGCAGGATGGGCGATTGAAAACTCGAAGCTCTTTGCGAAATTAAAAGAGGCGAATAAAGAGATTGTCTCCGTGCAGCAGCAGGTTGTGCAGTCTGAGAGGCTTTCAGCGCTTGGAGAGCTTGCGGCAGAGCTCGCCCACGAGATAAAAAACCCGCTGGTAACTATCGGCGGGTTTGCAAGGAGGCTCTCCGAAAAATATGAGCCGACATCCGAGGAGAAAAGCTATGCCGGCATAATTATCAGCGAGGTTGAGAGGCTGGAAAAACTCCTCAAGGATATACTCAACTATTCGAGGGATATAAAGCCTAATTTTTCGGAAAACAATATAAATAGCGTCATCGAAGAGATATTGTCGTTCTATGAGCATACATTCTGGGAGAGCGGAATAGAGATAAAAAAGGAGATGTCTGATGCGATTCATTCTTTAAGTATTGACCCCCCGCAAATAAAACAGGTTCTCACCAACATTTTCCATAATGCAGTGGAGTCTATGACAGTGAAGGGGGGGGTTATGGCGATAAAGACAGAGCCTCTGTCCGGAGAGGAAGGGGTAACGATAAGCGTGAGCGATACAGGGGGAGGGATACCGTCCGAGATTTTAGAGAATATATTTAATCCGTTTTTTACAACAAAAAAATATGGGACAGGTCTCGGTCTTTCGTTAAGCAGGAAGATAGTCGAAAGCCACGGCGGGACAATAGAGATAAATAACAGGGTCGGCGAAGGTGCGACATTTATCATCAATCTGCCAAGAAGACAAATAAAGTAGGCAGTAGGCAGTAAGCAGTAGGCAGTTGGTGTTGCCTATCATATTGCCCACTGCCT
Source organism: Nitrospinota bacterium (assembly GCA_016200365.1). GTDB lineage: Bacteria > Nitrospinota > Nitrospinia > UBA9942 > UBA9942 > JACQEW01. The sequence continues at coordinate 3,661 of JACQEW010000197.1, read as the reverse complement.
ACTGCCTATTTTTATTAAGGAGGTTATTATGGAAAAGAAAAGGATACTTGTAGTTGATGACGAGGAGAATATAAGGATACTCTATAAAGAGGAGCTGGAAGACGAAGGATATGAGGTGATTACAGCATCAGGCGCCGAGGAGGCGATTGTCAAAATGAAAGAATCCTATCCCGATTTAATTACACTCGATGTGAAGATGCCTGGGATGGACGGGATAGAATTTTTAAGAAGATTAAGGGAGACCGATACGAAGATACCTGTAGTGATGTGCACTGCCTACAGCGATTATAAACAGGATTTCAGGGTATGGGCATCGAATGCCTATGTGGTGAAATCATCCGACTTGAGTGAGTTGAGAAATACAATAAGAGATGTATTGAAGAATAAGATAAAATAATTTCCCCCTCACCCTATCCCTTTCCCTTTTGGGAGAGGATTAAGGTGAGGAGAAAAATAATTCCTTGACAAATTTACTATTTAGAGATATTTTAGGAATTATTCCTATTATTATGGAGGAGGTGGATGGCGGTTTTTAACGACCAGTTTAAAACTATATTAATCCCGGTAGATAACTCGGAGCATTCCAATCTTGCTATCGATGCGGGGATTTCTCTGGCGAGGAAATTTAACTCTACTCTGATCGGAAACCATGTTTATGCTGCCCGGCTCCACGACCAGAGGTTTACGCAGATGGAGAGCGGTCTTCCGACTGAATATCAAGAGCCGGAAGAATTGGAGAGACAGAGAAAGATTCACGATTCCTTAATAACAAAGGGATTGCAGATAATATCCGATTCCTATCTTGACCGGTTTGAGGATATGTGCAAGAGGGCAGGGGTAGTATTCCAGCGGAAGACCATGGAAGGCAAGAATTATGCCCGGATTGTAAAGGATATAAATGAAAGCCGATACAATTTAGTAATAATGGGTTTGCTTGGGCTCGGGGCGCTGGAAAGGAGCGTCATAGGGAGCGTAACATCGAGAGTGGTCAGGAGGTCTAATAGTGATATCCTGATTGTAAAAAGAAAAGAGAGCTGGGACAGAAAGATTATTGTTGCGGTAGACGGAAGTCCCCAATCCTTTGCTGCTGTTAAAAGATGCGCTGCACTGGCGAAGGCATTTAATTGCACCCTCGAAGCAGTGGCTGTATTCGACCCTCAATTTCATATTGTCGCATTCAGGAGCATTGCAGGGGTTCTGTCAGAGGAGGCAGGAAAGATTTTTAAGTTTAAAGAGCAGGAGAAGCTCCATGATGAGATAATTGATAAAGGATTGGAAAAGATATATCAGGGACATCTGGATAATGCAAAGAAAGCCGCCAAAGAGGAGGGACTCGATATTAATACCGTCCTCATGTCAGGCAGACCCTTTGATAAGGTGTTGGAGTATATAGAGAGGGAAAATCCTTCTTTGATAGCAGCCGGTAAGGTCGGTTATCATACGGATAACGGACTCGACCTCGGCTCGGTAACAGAAAACCTGCTGATTCAGTCGTCATGCAATTTACTTATTGCTGCACAGAGGTATAACCCCCCCATCCCCCCTTTAGTAAAGGGGGGTGAAGGGGGGGGTAAAGAATTGCCATGGACAAAGGAGGCATTGGCACGGATGGAGAGGATACCGCCTTTTGTAAGAAATATGGCAAAAAAGGCGATAATCGGTTATGCTGTAGAAAAGGGCTACAAAGAGATAACAGAAGATGTGCTGCAGGAAGCGAGGGAGAAGATGGGGATGTGAAATTAACCTACAACTGACAACTAACAACTGACAACATTATTAGTTGTAGGTTGTAGGTTGTAAGTTGTAGGTTGTAAGTTATGAAATATATACCAAGACTTATATTCTGGGAGACGACAAAGGGGTGCAATCTGAGGTGTCTTCACTGCAGGGCAATCCCTGAGATGATGACTTCAAGGGAAGACCTGTCTACAGAAGAGGGGCTCGGACTGATAGACCAGATTGTAGAATTCTCAAATCCCATACTCATTCTTTCAGGCGGTGAGCCTCTATTCAGAAAGGATATTTTTGATATAGCCGAATACGGCATTAAAAGGGGGTTGAGGCTCTCCCTTGCTACAAACGGGACAATGATTGATAAAGACATGGCAAAGAAGATAAGGGATATAGGCTTTGCCAGAGTGTCTATCAGCTTCGACGGTGCAAAGGCAGAGACTCACGATAGATTTCGCTCAATACCCGGCTCCTTTAAGGCGGCAATAGAGGGCATAAAAAATTTGATAGAGCTTGGCATCTCTGCCCAGATAAATACTACCATCGCAAAACATAACTATAAAGAACTTCCTGAAATCTTAGATTTAGCCCTTGAGCTTGGTGTGGATGCCCTTCATACCTTTTTGCTTGTGCCTGTCGGCTGCGGTGTAGATATCGCAGAGGACCAGATGGTCAGCGCCGATGAATATGAAAAGATACTCCACTGGTTTTACGACCAGTCGAAGCTCCACTCGATAGATTTGAAGGCTACCTGCGCCCCCCATTATTTCAGGGTAAGGGCGGAGAGGATTCTATCGGAAAAAAAGGCAGGACTTAAACCCACTCCATTTATCCCTCACGGGACGCAGTTGAAAGCAGGGCATGTTGATAAGGTTACAACCCCCCCTCACCCGCCAACCTCACCCCAACCCTCTCCCAGAGGGAGAGGGAGAGAGGGGCAAGGGGAGAGGGGGCATGGACTTTCTGCGATGACTAAGGGGTGTCTTGCAGGGACAGGCGTATGTTTTGTTTCTCATAAAGGAGAGGTCTTCCCGTGCGGTTATCTGCCTGCAAAGGCAGGAGATATAAGGAAGGAGAGGTTTCAGGATATATGGAACAATTCTTTAGTGTTTAAAAATCTGAGAAATCCCGACCTCCTCCAGGGAAAATGCGGTGTATGCGAGTTTAAGCATATATGCGAAGGGTGCAGGGCGAGGGCGTACAGTGCGACAGGGAATTATCTATCTGAAGAGCCGTTTTGCGCTTATGAGCCATCCGTTCCCACGCAAAGCATGGGAACGAGCAATGTAGGGCAAGGCTTTAGCCTTGCAGAGGTGGAATCAGCCCATACCGAGGCTGAAGGTGTTATGCCTGAGTTAAGCCTATCATGGAGTCAGGATGCAAAGGATGCAGTAATGAAAATACCCTTTTTTGTAAGGAAGAAGGCGGTAAAGAGCATAGAGGATTATGCAAGAGGACGCAACATTGCTATGATAAACATAGAGGTTGTTCAAGAGGTAAGGGGATTGAAAGGGGGTGAAAGAGTATGAAGATTAAAAAAGTAGCAAAAGTGGCTAAAGGGCTATGCAAATGCAAAAGCTCCTGCTGATGAAAAAGAGGTCAAGGGGTCAAGGATTCAAGTGAAAGGCACTTACCCTTGAACCCTTGAATCCTATGGATACAAAAAAGAGTCTTATAGATTTAATCTGCAAGGGATACTGTAAATTTTATAAAGAATCAAAGGATGAAGAGTTGTCCTGCGAAGGATTCAAATTTTTCGAGAGATTTTTCCATCTCCCTGCAAATAATCCCGATAAAAAAGATTACCCTTCTGTATTTCAATATGACTCAATCCTTATGGATATACTCTGCAAGAAGTGCGATTTTTTAATCGGCGGGTGCGATTACAGGGACGAAGAACATCTCAGCAGCGCCCCTCCCTGCGGCGGCT
>JACQEW010000196.1 GCA_016200365.1 Nitrospinota bacterium | reverse complement strand
TGGTTATCTATCTCAAGGAGTATAACCTGAAAGTAAGACTTGCTTCTTTACTTTTTAATCATAAGGTCTGTGGTTAAAAATCTTTCTTTTTTGTTCTTGACAGCAATATCTTTTTTATGTTAAAAAATCTTCCGTCTGTTATTTATAAACTTTAGGGAGGAGGTAATTATGAAAGAAAAGGCAGGACCGTTTCTCTTTACAGCAGTATCTTTTTTCGTTCTTGTATATTTCTGGTGGATATTAATATATTCGCACGGCGTAGCCGCACATCATTAGAGAAAAAGGAGGCAAGATTATGAAATCAATAGTTTCTTTTTTAATTGCAGTTGCAGTATGCTCTGCCTTGTTCTTCGTAGTTGATGTTGTACTTATGAAGACTCAGGGGCTCCAGTTGTTTCCTGATAAAACAGAGACAAAGGCTTCTCACTAAAATCCATGCCCTGCACCGTTTTACGGTGCAGGGTTGATTTTCTCCACATTTCCGTATCTGAAAGCTCTGTAATCCACTGCTCGCTTGTTGTAACCGTTAAATCGGCAAGCTCCTTCTTAGTCTTTATTCAATCTCATCAATCTTTTCCTCACAGCCATTTTAACACCACCCCTTGCGTCTATAACTATCACTACCTTATAATATGCCTGAGGTGTGTTATTTCAATCTCTTTTATATCTTTCATGTATAAGAAATTATATAATTTTGACAGGATTAACAAGGATTAAATTTTGAATATTTTTTATCTTGTTTTATCCTGTATATCCTGTCTAATTAAGTCTTTGTTCTTTTATGAATAAACTTCTGATTTTTGCAAAATCCCCGATTAAGGGAAAGGTAAAGACACGCCTTAAAAAAGATACCACATTAACCGATGATGACATTCTGAAACTATACACAGCCTTTCTGAAAGATACAATTGTTGCCGCCTCTCTCTCAAAGGCGCAGAGGATATATATTGCATACTATCCAGAAGATTCAAGAGAGGTGATGATTAGAATCTGCCATCACCCTGAACTTGATTCAGGGTATCAGCAAATTGAAATGTTTCCCCAATCAGGCAAAGGCTTTGATGCCAGAATCACAAATGCCATCAGGCATATTTCCCTTCACCCTCCCTACTCCACACCCTTCGACAAGCTCAGGGGAAGAGGGAAAAAAGGTGGGGATAATATAATAATACTCGGTAGCGACTCTCCCCATATTCAGCCTACCACCATAAACAGGGCTTTTGGATTTCTATCAAATCCGAAATCGAGGGGGGCGATGGTGTTGGGTCCAAGCGGAGAAGGCGGTGTGTATTTAATCGGGGTCAAGGGTCAAGGGTCAAGGGTCAGGAGGGGATTTGATTTTAATGGAGTTTTTACCACTGGAAATGAGAGTGATAATCTATTGAGCATCGCCAGAAGAAAAAAACTGCCGCTCCTTATTCTTGAAGAATTAACGGATGTAGATGTCAAATCGGACTTGATAACCCTTGTCAGCAATCTCTCGATGATAAAATACTCTTCCAATTATACAAATATACATCTGCCCCGATATACGCTGAAGGCGATCAAAGAGCTTGGTTTGTGTGTAAAAAGGAAAGGAGATGGTTCGACAGACTCACCAGGGGGTGGGACGAGGGAGAAATATTTATTCAAAAGAGAATTAGCCGCAGACTTACACAGACCTTAAACTGATTTCATTGCAAAATTATCGATGAAAAATTATCAATTAACAAGGAAAAAATTAATTTTGAAATGCTATCCCCAATTGATGCTTTTGGGGATTTGCATTTTGCATTGAAGTCTGTATTTAGTCAGTGAAAGTCTGCGGCTAAAATTTTCTCAGAAAACTCCTCATAAATACTAATATGACTTTATAAAAAGGGGGAGCGTTATGCAGGAAAACATAGCAGCCATCTATGAAAACGGTGTAATAAAACCATTACAAAAGGTTCACTTAAAAGAACATGAACGGCTAACCATCACCATATCTAAAAAAACTGCCAAGGCAAAAAAAACGGCATTAGCGCTGGTTGGAATTTTTGACAGCGGCATCAAAGACCTGTCCATGAAGCATGACGAATATCTCTACGGTCTGAAGAAGGTTAAATGAAGGTCTCTATTGACGCCGGCGCCTTCCTCGCTATTTCCGATAAATCTGATACCCATCACAAAACTGCCGCTTCAGTATACCAGAAGATAGTTGACTTAATTCAAGCGGAATTTTTCTTTGGGTGTAATTACAGGAAGAAATAAAACAACAGCAAAAAGCAAGACCCGGCCCTCTGCCCTCCCACGGGGGCTTGGCGAAGGCGGGCATTAAAACGCACCCAACTGTCGCCTGCCGCGCAAAAAGTAAATTAAAAGTTACAAAGTTTTCGTTTCAAACTGTCCACCCTCTTGCAACAAGCCCTTATTACCTGCATACCCGATTTTGTCCTGTTTGTGTGTCGTCCAAAAATGAGGTATTATCGTCTGTGGTATTATAATTACCATTGAGATACTTTTGTCGTGGTGAAAAAGAGTAAACATCTTATTGAACTTGGCAACCAAATTCGTGAAGAACGAAAAAAGAAAGGTCTGTCGCAGGAGCAATTAGCTTTTGATGCAGATGTTGACCGCTCCTATATTGGCGGGATTGAAAGAGGAGAGAGGAATGTAAGTTTTTTAACTCTGGTCAAGATTGCTGAATGTCTTGGCTGTGATATTTCTAAGTTCACCAAAGGAATTCCGAAATGACAAATGATGAAAAAATAAAACTTGCAGAAAAACTTTTGCTGTATTGCAAGAAGTTCAATGTCCCTCTTGAATTTTTATTTGAGATACTTGAAGACCAAAAAGTAACTCCGATGATAAGAGGGAAAGCAATGGAGTATAATGCGTTTCTACTCTTGGATAAAATTTTATCAAAAGCAACTTGGAGTGTTCAGAAATTAAATTTGAACGCACAAACTGGAACTTACGATGAGGATATAAGTATTACACATCGCAGAACTGGCGTTATTTTAAAAGTTGAAAGCAAAAGCACTGTTCGTGGCTCTATCAGTGATGGTAAAAGAAGTCGGAATTTAAAAGTGCCACACTTCTTAGTGAAAAGTCATAGGTCAAGAAGCAATATAAAATTAGCTGGTTCATCAAATGACCGTTACTCCGTTGATAGTTTTGATGTCTTGATTACAAATACTTCAAATGCAATTTTTGAAGGAAATACTGTCGGTGAATATTTGGAAGTTGTGCATGATGAAGAATTAAAACAATTGCTTTTTGAATTTTACTCTGTGTCGTCAGATGCAGATTTAATTTCAGCTTGTGAAAAGGATTGGCGGTATTGTATCCCAAAAGATATTGCAGTAGGTGGATTTATTCCACGAACACCTTATGTAAAATTGGATGATGACCCAAACTGGAAATCGCTTTCAGCAATAGAAGAAAGATTATTGCAAGTGGTTGAAGAAAAGAGGAAATCAAATAAAACTACGAGGCGAAAGTAAGTTCAGGTTCGTCTATTGAAACTTGTTCTGCAGTGTAATTGAGAATGAACAGTTCTTTTCCTTTATATCGTTCACCTTTTTTGTCTGTTCCGTTTCGTTGGTCGTCAGTTCGCTGAATGCAGTAATTCCATTCCTTGTCGTGCATTTCACTCATCCAGTTATACAACTCCCGAATGTCAGGTGTGTTGTCGTAAGTGATGAAAAGTTTTAAGCGGTCATTATTTCTTCTTAAACATTCTGCAAGGCGGAAATGGTCTTGCTTTGAAAAATAATGTTGATAGAATTTGTCTTGGTCTGCATTGTAATACGGTGGGTCAAGGAATAGCAATGCACCGTCAGGCGCATTGTCAATTATATTTTCAAAGTCAAGGTTTGTGATTTCTACGCCTTGTAATTTTTCACTTGTCCTAATAATATTTTGTGCCCAATTCTTTGGCTGCATTGAATACTTGTCTCCGTAGCCCCAATACATGTTTTGGTTATTCATTATTCCACTGTAAGAAGTGCGGTTTAAATAAAACCATCTTCCTGCTCTTTCAAGGTCGTTTTTTGGTTTGTATTCATTTTTGAAAAAGCCGTGCAATTCTTTTGTCGCTGGTAAAGGGTCACCATACAAAACTTTTTCAGTATATTTTTCTGGTATTCTTGTATGCTTTACTAATTGTCTTTTGAGGAAGTAAATAAGTTCGTCTGGATTGTCCCGAATGGTCAGATAAACATTTACAAGTTCTCTGTCAATGTCGTTGAGTTGGTTGAAATCAACTTTGGGCTTTGCAAAGAAAATGCTGCCACCACCTGCGAATGGCTCAATGTAATCTGTGTGTCGTGGCACATGAGCAAGAATAAGTTTCCGTGCGTAAAACTTACCGCCCGCGTATCTAAAAGGACTATTTATTGTTCCGTTCATGATGCAAATATAGCATGAGATATTAAAGTCCGCAAGTTTTTTTTAAATATTTTTCAACAAAGTTTTTAAAGTCGGTCGGTTTCTTGTCAGTCAGGTTGATGTTGGCACTGTCGTCATAGGGTCTCCGCTAACCACTTCACATCCGCAACTATTGCGTATATACTTCCAATATTGCATATCTTTTTCATAAAAATTCAAAGCCTAAATTTCCTGATGACTTTCTATATCCTTTTTGATAATCTCATTAATATGATTCGTTTCGGCTGTCACAAATTTCTAAATGCAAAGCCCCTTGTTTATGCCCTTACAAAAGGAATTATAAAACACGATTTTGAGCTTGTCTTAGATACCCCTGCCAATTTATCCGATATGCTCAGAGACGGGAAACTTGAGGCAGCCGTCATTCCGTCAATCGAGTATGCGAGGATTCCAGAACTTAAATTAATAGGGGATTTTTCAATCTCCTCGCTTGGAATGGTAAATACGGTATTATTATTCAGCAAAAGGGAGATTCATGACATCGAAACAGTAGCAGTAGATACCAGCTCAAGGACATCCGCTGCAATGTTAAGGATAATCCTTAAGGAGAGGTTCGGAGTCAATCCTGAATTTATCCCTGTCCGACCTGTTGTAGGAGATATGATGGACGCCGCAGATGCAGGGCTGATTATAGGAGATGACGCCTTTAAGATAAACCGAAAGAGGTTTGTGACTTATGACATGGGGGAGGAGTGGTATCTCCTGTCAGGGCGACCCTTTGTCCATGCCCTCCTTGCTGTAAGAAACGGGATAGATTTGAGAGATGGACTCGATACGCTTAAAAGGGCTAAAGAGATAGGACTGGCATCTATAAATGAAATTTCTTTGGCAGAATCAAAGAGGCTCAAGATAAGCAGAGAGGTCTGCATAGATTACCTCACAAAGAGAATTAGATATAGTCTTGGAGATGATGAGATAGAGGGCTTAAAATATTTTTATAAGCTGGCTGAGGAGCATAAGATAATTAATAAATATGTCAGCCTTCAATTTTATAATTAAGCCTGAAAAGGGGAAATCGTGTGGCGAAGCCACAACCAAAAAACAAAAGCATTGAACACGAATGCCACGAATGGACGAATTAACACGAAGATAAGAAGCAAGAAGTCAGAGGCAAGAGACAAGATTTTTTTCTTGCTTCTTGTTTCTTGCTTCTTGCCTCTTGAATCTATTCGTGCTATTCGTATATTTGTGTAATTCGTGTTCTAAGTATTTAAAAAACTTTGTCCTTGCCGAGCCGTTGCAAATCATGCTAAATTTAAAACATGATAAAAGCTGCGATATTGACGATGAGCGATAAGGGCTCGCGGGGTGAAAGGGAGGATAAGAGCGGGCAGGTCATTAGAGAGATGATAGAGCCGCTCCCTGCCGAAATAGTAAGTTACGAGGTTATACCCGATGAAAAGGATATTATTCAAGAAAGGCTCATTCGTCTCTCGGACAGCGTAAAGGCTGATGTAATACTTACCACAGGCGGGACCGGATTATCTCCGAGGGATGTAACCCCGGATGCAACCATGGAGGTCATTGATAAAGAGATCCCCGGTATGGCAGAGGCGATGAGGGCGGAGAGCCTTAAAAAGACCCCTGCTGCAATGATTTCGAGGGCTGTTGCCGGCGTAAGAGGAGAAACTCTTATTATAAACCTCCCGGGAAGTCCCAAAGCTGTCAGGGAAAATTTATCTGTTGTCCTTCCGGCATTATCCCATGCAATAGAAAAATTAAAAGGCGACCAGAGGGAATGCGCAATTGAAAGTGAAAGTGTAAAGAAAAAAGTGTAAGTGAAAGTGAAAACCTTACACTTACACTTACACTTACACTTACACTTTTGCTATGAAAGAAAAGGCGGCTGACAGTAAAATTCATAAAACAAGGAATGTTTATGGATTTCTATGGACAAAGGAAGATGTAATTCAACCTCCGGAGACATATCACTATGACAAAATGCAGGAGGTTATTTCCGAAAATATTGTGAGGGGCTTATGGGGAATAGACGCAGGCTCCGGCTGCGGTTATGATACTTATTTAATGGCAAAAAATAATCCCTCTGTTAAGATTGTAAGTATGGATATAAGCGACGGTGTTTACATAAATTTAAAGCTCAATCGCAGCTTGTCGAATGTCTCGGTTATAAGAGGCTCTGTGCTTGCTATCCCTTAAGACCGGAATCCCTCCTAAAATTTTATACATATTGTCATTCATAGCTTCTCCCTTTATCTTTATATTTTTTTCCTGTCCCTCAAAAATTTTAAGGAAATTTGAATCTACCAGAGGATTTGCCGAAAAGATTCCTTTTAACTTTGCCGTTTCACTGTTTTCCTTATGGGGAGACCTTTATGATAGATTCGGCGCGCCCATCGAGTATAGATTCGGCAGGAAAGAAATTTATGACATGCTTAATAAATACAATCTGTTCGATATTAATATTACAAGGTTAAAGGCTACAGCAGGCTGGGTTATGTGGGGATATAAGAAGTGAACTTTTGCTATGGGTATATTAATTACATTTGAAGGCATAGAGGGGTGCGGGAAAACAACCCAATTAAGACTGCTTGGAGATTACCTCCGCAAAAAGGGATATACCGTCCATGAGACGAGAGAGCCTGGGGGGACATTCATTGGAGACCAGATAAGAAAGATACTTCTTAACCCTGAAAATAAGGGAATGGATGCCATTGCAGAGCTGCTTTTATACGAGGCGTGCAGGGCACAACTTATAAAAGAGTTAAGAGTGATGAGTGATGAGTTAGAAGTAAAAGGCAAAGATAAAAAAATTATATTATGCGACCGTTTTACGGATTCCACCCTTGTCTATCAGGGATACGGAAGGGGAATTAAATTTGAAATCATAGATGAGTTAAACAGGATAGCCTCGAGGGGAATAAAACCTGCCATTACGATCCTGCTTGATTTAGATGTAAAGACCGGTTTGAAAAGGGCAAGAGAGAGAAATATTAATAGTCGGCAGTCGGCAGTCGGCAGTCGGCAGTCAGCAGAGAGCAGATTCGAGGAAGAGGCTTTGGAGTTTCATCGGAAGGTAAGAGAGGGGTATCTCGAAATTGCATCAAAAGAGCCTGAGAGAATAAAAGTAATAGACGCAGCTATGGCCGTAGAAGAAATACATAGTGAAATTGTTAAAGTTGTGAATTGGAAATTCGGGGCACCCACGAAAGTGGGTCGTGGGAATTAGAAATTCTTTAAAGATTATGTCTTTCAAGGATATTCTCGGACAGGATAGGGCAAAGCGGATACTTACAAACAGCCTTTTGAGAGGCGCTGTCTCTCATGCCTATCTCTTTTCAGGTCCCGAAGGGGTGGGTAAAAGGCTTACAGCCTTTACCTTTGCAAAGGCGCTTAATTGTTCCCCGTTAGAAACACACGGTGACAAGTCCCCGTTAGAAACACACAGGGACAAGTCCCCGTTAGAAACACACAGGGACAAGCCTAACAGGGAGGGAGATTCCTGCGATAGGTGTTTATCGTGTAAAAAGATTCATGCTCTTAATCACCCGGATTTAAACTTTATCGAGCCGGATGATGAGAGCATTAAAATAGAGGCTGTCAGGAAACTTCAGAGCCGTATATCCCTTAAGCCTTATGAAGGTAAAAAGAAGGTGGTTATAATCGCCGGCGCCGAGTGTATGACCGATGAAGCGGTAAATGCCTTTCTAAAGACACTTGAGGAGCCTCCGGGAGAGACTGTTATAATGCTTATCACGGCAAACCAGCACTCCCTGCTCCCGACTGTTGTCTCCCGCTGCCAGATTATCAAGTTTAATGCCCTTGCAGGCGACCATATAAAGGAGATACTTATCAAAGATTACAGATTCAATGAAAGGGACGCCTCGATTTTATCTTCCATATCAAAGGGGAGATTGGGGAGGGCTGTTACAATGGATTATAAAGCGGTTTGCAAAGAGCGTGACGAGGCGTTAAAATTAATAATCTCCTCTGCTAAAGGCGATATGGAGTATATATTTACCGATTCTAAAAGACTTGCAAAAAAGGAAGACCTTCCGGATTTTTTAGATATTGTTGCCGATTTGCTGAGGGATGCTGCGGCAATGAGGGGGGCTGATACGGATGATTGCATTATCAATAAAGACATGAAGGAGAAGCTCAGGGAGTTTTCAGACGGTCTCCATCTGCCGTTTATCATAAATATGTTTGATGCAGTTCAGAAGACAAAATTTCTTTTAAAAAGGAATGCAAACCAGCAGTTGTCAATAGAGACGATGATGCTCGGTATGGGTGGAGACTAAAATGGAAAACAATAATTCAATTTTTGTGGTCGGCATCAAGTTCAAAGGGAGCGGCAAGATATACTATTTTAAGTCCGATTCCCTCCCCCTGCGTGTTGGGGAAAAATGTATTGTAGAGACGGATAAAGGACTGGAGATCGGTATTGTGGCAATATCGCGTAGAAAAATCCTTAAAGGTTTGATTCAAAGACCCCTTAAAAATGTTGTAAGAAAGGCTGCAAAGGAAGACATAAGACAGGTGGAAAATAATGAGGCTTTGGAAAGGGAAGCCTTCGAGATATGCCAGAATAAGATTCGTGAAAGGGAAATACCGATGAAGCTCATCAGGGTGGAGTTCAGTTTTGATGCCCAGAGGGCTACATTTTATTTTACCTCAGAGGGAAGGATAGACTTCAGGGAGCTCGTAAAAGACCTTGCACATCATTTCAAGATAAAAATCGAGATGAAGCAGATAGGCTTGAGAGATGAGGCGAGGATACTCGGCGGGTGCGGACCCTGCGGCAGAAACCTGTGCTGTGCCAGTTTCTTAAAGGACTTTGAGCCTGTATCCATTAAAATGGCAAAGGACCAGAACCTTGCGCTAAATCCTGTAAAAATATCGGGGGTCTGTGGCAGGCTGATGTGCTGTCTCGTCTACGAGCATGCAACATACAAAGAGCTTAAGAAAAATCTGCCGCAGATTGGAAGTAATATTGATACTGCAGAAGGGAAAGGGAAGATAGTAAAGATTAATTTGCTGCAGGAAAATGCGGTTGTAGAGCTGGAGGATGGGAAAAAGGTCAGTGTAAGCATAAAAAAAACCCCCTGATAATTACATCATCAGGGGGTTCCTAAATAAAAAGACTTTTTACGAGTTCCTCAATTATAATAATCTCGTAAAAAGTCATAAATTAGCCATAAGGGTAAAAGGAATCTCTTTGCTGTAAGGGCTAATTTTGTTTTGACTTTTTACGAGTTCCTCAATTATAACCCTTTACATTTACAGCCTGTAGTCCTTTATCTCCCTGTTTTACCTCAAATTCTACCTCCTGCCCCTCTTTTAATGTTTTAAACCACTCACTCTTTATTGCAGAGAAATGCACAAAGACATCTTCCCCGTCATCCTGTTTTATAAAACCATATCCCTTTGACTCGTTAAACCATTTTACTTTACCCTTAGCCATGCCTTTTAAACCTCCTAAATACCTCTCCTAAGCCACTCCGGAAAATGGCTGAAGACTAACCCTCTTCCAATATATATCTGAACGGGTTTACCGGGACACCGTTCAGTACTACCTCATAATGCAGATGCGGACCTGTGCTTCTGCCACTATTCCCAACCTGAGCAACTGTCTGTCCCCTCTTCACCCTGTCGCCGACATTCACCATCAGCCTTGCATTGTGGCCGTATCTCGTTACCACGCCGTATCCATGGTCAATTTCTATAATATTTCCGTAGCTCGTATCTCTCCCTGCCCTTACCACAACCCCGTCCGCCGGCGAAACCACAGCCGTATTCATCCTTGTCGCTATGTCTATCCCCTCATGCACCTCCTTCCTGTCTGTAAATGGCGATACCCTGTATCCGAACCCGCTTGTCACCCAACCCCTAACCGGCCATATTGACGGCGTGGATGACAGCAAAGATTCTTGTCCTTTAAAGAATTCATCAAGCTCCTGAAAGCTTATCTCCTGAACCTCCGCCTGATTTTTTAATACATCTATGTCCGTATTTAACTTTTCTATTGCATTCCTGCCCTCCCCGGACAAAATCGGCGTAGATATGTCCGACTCTCTGTCATCAAAACCCCCTACGCCCCATTTCTGTGCCGATGTGCCGCTCCCTTCCAAAGAGGTTATTACCCTGAGTTTTTTATCAAATCTCTCAAGCCTTGACATCTGCTGCTCAAAGTCTTTAACCTTCTGCACAAACTGCTGTATCTGAAGCCTCTGCTCCCTGGTCTCCTTTCGTAAGCTTTCCAATTCTATTACTTCCTTGCTCAGTTTTACATGACGATAGAATAAAAAAACCGAAGTAATAATTATCAGACTGAATACGCTTAATAGTATTTTTACGGATTTTTCAGAGATGCTGAAGCGGCGGAGTTTTCCCGATATATCGGGTATCACCATTATGGTGTATTGCTTTTGCATTAACTCCCCTCCTTTCTATCCCTTGTTATAAGGGCTTATCAGGCAGACCCCGTTCTAATACATAACGGGGCAAGTTTTTACCTTTGTAGCACAATAACTATATATTTGTCAAGCAGTTTTAGCTATCTTCATCAAAATCCACACTCCTCCAATCCTTCAGGCACTCTTTTGTTATTTTTCTTATTGTATCCATTTCCCTTCTGTTTTTCTTTTTTTTGCCCCCTTTATTTAAAGAATCCTTACCTGCCGAGAGATCAAAGTTTTCTTTCTCTTCAATCCTTTCCTTCCTGTTATCCATAAAAAAAACTACCCTCTATTCACCCCCTTCCTTAATGTAAGGAAATTATAAAATTCTGGAACACGAATTTCACGAATATACGAATGGCACGAATATATTAGAAGCAAGAAGTCAGAAGCAAGAAGCAAGATTAAAATTTTTTCTTGCATCTTATTTCTTGCCTCTTGCATCTTGTGTTATTCGTGTTATTCGTGTTCAAGTCTTTGTTCCTTTAGCGTAAAGAAAAAACATCCAACAATAATATCGGCATTTACCCTGTAATCATAAAGCCCTATTGAATTTTTTAAATCTGTAAGACCCTTTGGAAGTTCGTCAAAATTGTGAGGTATTAATGGGAGAGTATACTGCTTCATATTAAAATGCACCGCACATAAATCTTATGTGCGGGGTGCTGTCATCTTTAAATCTCCTTTAAGGATAAATTGCGGTATTTTTCTTCTTTTTACATTGAAACTACCCGCCACAGCAGTGGCTATTATAGGCAGGGCTATTGTGGCGTCTGAATGGAGAGATACGCTGCGGGCATCCCTTGCAATCTTACCCCATGATTGAGCCTCCTTAAATGTACACCCGGAAAGTCCTCCCCAATGAGGCGAATCGGCTGTAATCTGTATGGCATACTTATGCCCATCCGAAACAGAATCGCTGATTATCGAGGCAGTCACCTCCGTTTGCTGTATAAAATTTTTCGGCGTGCCGCCTCCTACATATATCACCCCTGTGGATTTAGACCTGCTCACTATCTCTGCCGTTTCAAGGACATCTTTTATCAGATCGAACTGGATTTCGCTCGACCCTTCTGCCCTGCCTGCCGCAAGGGCTATGCCTATCGAACTGTCCCCGATAGCAGGGCAGTAGACCGGCACATTTGCTTTATATGCAGAGGTAAGTATCCCCTCAATCTTACTCACCTTTGAAAGTTTTTCTCCGAGACGGTATAAAAACTCCCTTGTTGTTATCGCCCTCTTTCCTGAAACAAATTCAGGATTCAATCCCTTCGCCCAATTCTTTATGAAATCGTCTGTCTTTCTGAATTCCTTTTCTGATGCAAAGACATCATATATCCTGTCTATTCCCTTTTCAAAAAGCTTTATATCATCCACCTCGTGGCTCCCCTGAAAATGGAACCTTCCGAGCGTCTCATGGCAGTCGTGAAAAAGATTTGCACCGGTGGATACAAGGCAGTCAATAAAACGATTTTTAACGAGATATGCAATGATGCCTCTCATCCCTGCCGGCACAAGGGCGCCGGCAAGACCGAAGAGTATCGTGGTATTGTCTTTGAGCATCTTAACCCATATATCATGGGCTAAGGATATATTCTTGCCCTGAAAGGCGCTATTACCCATCGCCTCCACAATCGCCTTTACAGAAGCCCTTTTATTTATTTCACGAGGCTTTATCCTGTTTTTAAGAAAATGGCTCATTTTTTAAATTTAGCAAACCCAGTTAGAAGTCTGCCATCGAATGAATAAATATCGATTATTATTGCAATCTTAACTTCTAACTTCTAACGGCGTGAATAAGTCTATATTATGGTTTTTTATATGTCAAGGAGTTTGTATGTTTTTGAATTATATTTTATGATCAGGTTTTTGTTCTTGACTTTTGGGATAAATATGATAAATTATTTACAATAAAGCTGATGTAAAATTCAACAGTAAGAGGAGAGAAAATTGAAAAGGACATATCAACCGAGTAAAGTAAGAAGAAAGCGGACCCATGGATTCAAGAAGAGGATGTCTACCAGAGGCGGCAGGAATGTATTAAAGAGGAGAAGGGGCAAGGGGAGAAAGAGATTAACAGTTTAGTGAGTTGGTGAGTTGAGGAGTTAAACCCATAAACTCATAAACTCATAAGCTCATGAACTCTTAAAAATGGGTAGTGAATCCTTTGGTAAAAATGAAAGACTCCTTAAACGGTGGCAGTATAAAGAGGTATACGATAAAGGCTGGAGGGTAAATAAAGGAGTTTTTGTAATATACGGACTAAAGAACGAGCAGGGTTATACGAGAATCGGAATATCTGTTCCCAAAAGGGTTGGAACGGCAGTAAAGAGAAACAGGGTAAAGAGGCTGGTGAGAGAGGTTTTCAGGAAGATTAAAGATAAATTTACTGAACCTCATGATATTGTAATAGCAGCTAAAAAGGGCGCCGAAGAACTTTCCTATAAAGATGTGGAGAAGATTTTCTTGTCCCTGATTGAATCAGGGGCAATAGCGGATACAAGCTATCGGCATAGACAGTGAAAGTATTTTATGTCTCTCCTTTTGCCTCCTTCCATAATTAAAATTACAGGAAATTCAATTACCCCGCACATAATTTATTTGCGGAGAGGAGCTATCTGAAATGGAAAAAAGGGCTTTTCTTGCTGTAATCCTTTCTGTATTGGTTTTCATACTCTATCAATATTACTATATTAGCAGGTTTGAACCGGGCAAAGTAAAACCTGAACATGAGAAGAAGGCCGAAAAGGCTGCCGAGCCCCCTGTGGTTAAAGATATGGCATTGAGGGCTGAAGAAGTCATTAAAATCAGGGAGGCAGCGGTTAAAGAGAGGGAGATAAAAATAGATACAAGAGTTACAGAGGTAATTCTCACCAACAGGGGAGGGAAAATCAAAGCGATAAACTTGCTTAAATACAAAACAAAGGACGGCGCCCCTGTTAATCTTGTTAAAGATGCAGAGGGCAAGCTTCTGCCTGTAAAACTGGAATTCACGGATAAAAATTTTTCCGATGCGATTAACAGCACATTATTCGATACGGCTAAAATTGAGGATATAGTAACCCTTTCCCCCGACAGGAGGAGCATTTCAGTCAGATTTTCCTATAGAGATGATTCAGGTTTTGAAATTTATAAGGAGTATACCTTTTATCATGATGAGTATAAGATTGATGTAAGCATAAAAACAGACGGAGGAGCTGCATCTGCCGGGGGTTTTTCATATCAGGCTTTGTGGGGCCCCGGCTTGAAGTCGGACGGTGGTTCTGACGGATACAGTTACGAAGGACCGACCTCATATATAGGCAGGGAATTAATCTTAGATAAATTAAAGGGAAAGGGCGAGCAAATCTATCACGAGGGCAATATAAAATGGGTTGCAATGCAGAATAAATATTTTATGGCAGCCCTTATACCTGTTGAAGCAAAGGGCTTCAAGGCAATAAGCAAGACCTCTGAGACAGGAGATGTGTCTGTAGGGCTGGAATATATTTCGGTCAATGGAAGGGCTGAAAACAGGGTTATTCTATATGCAGGACCAAAGGAGAGCGAAATACTTAAATCTTACAATGTATCCCTCGAAGAGATTATTAACTACGGATGGTTCGATTTTCTGGCAAAGCCTTTATTTAAGGTTTTGAAGCTGTTTTACCGCTTCACGCATAATTATGGAATCGCAATAATAATTCTCACAGTCATCATAAAACTCATCTTCTACCCCTTGAGCCAGAAGAGCCTTAAATCCATGCAAAAGCTGCAGAGGCTCCAGCCTGAATTGAAGATAATACAGGAGAGGCATAAAAACGACCGTCAAAAGATGAGCACGGAATTGATGAGGTTATACAAGGAGAATAAGGTCAACCCATTCGGCGGTTTTTTTCTTATCATTATACAGATACCTGTATTTATTGCACTGTATAAGATTCTCATGGAGACCATCGAGCTGAGACAGTCGCCGTTTTTCGGATGGATAAAAGACCTCTCGGACAAAGACCCTTATTATATAACACCTATCATAATGGGGGGCACGATGCTTATACAGCAGAAGATGACCCCTTCCACAGGAGATCCGACGCAGGCGAAGATAATGCTTATAATGCCCGTAATATTTACCTTTATGTTTTTAAATTTTCCGTCAGGACTTGTCTTATACTGGCTTGTCAACAATATTCTGTCAATAGCCCAGCAGTATGCAATATCCAAACAAATGAAAAAATAAAAAGGTTAAGGTTGAGGTAAAGGTTGAGTTAAAATTTCTTAGCCTTGACCTTAGCCTCAGCCTTATTTTTTAGACTGGAGGAGGTTTTTATGGAGTGGGTGGAAGGCGAAGGCGCTACAGAAGATGAGGCGGTAGAGAATGCCATGGAAAAACTCGGCGCATCGTCGAGGGATGAGATTAAAATAGAGGTTATCGGAAAAGAGAGAAAGTTCTTCGGTTTTGGGGAGGAGAAGGTAAAGGTAAAGGCTGCCTTTAACAAATCGCCTGCTGATACAGGTGATGGAAAAGCTGCCGAGGGCATAGAGGTTCTTCAAAGACTGCTCAACGGCATGAAGCTCGAGGCAAGGGTCGAGGGGAATAGAGAAGGGGATACGATTCGCTTAAATATTTTCAGCGATTACGGAGGTATTCTCATCGGCAGGAGAGGAGAAACCCTGGATTCTCTTGAGCATATAGTAGACAGGATTGTGAATAGAAAATTCGAGGACAGGGTGAATATAATCGTAGATACGGAAAACTACAGGGAGAGGCGGATAGAGAAGCTTCACAGCCTTGCAAAAAAGCTCGCCAGTCAGGTAAAAATGACAGGCAGACCTGCATCAATAGCATCAATGAATGCCCGTGACAGAAAGGTAATCCATATAGCGCTTCGGGATGACCTGTCAGTAGAGACTATAAGCGAAGGAGAGGGATTTGAAAGAAAGGTGGTAGTCTCTCCAAGAAGGACAGGAGTCAGAAGTTTATAGGAGTTAAGTAGTTGAGTTGTTGCGTTGTTGAGTTGTTTAACTACTCAACCACTTAACTACTCAACTTATCTGTATCCTTTTTTGTATGTTTGACCTCACCGATACCATATCCGCTGTTTCAACCCCTCACGGAGAGGGCGGTATAGGGATTGTCAGGATGAGTGGTCCTGCCTCAGTATCCATCGCAAAAAAAATTTTCGCCACCCCGGGAGGAAAGGGCTTAAACGGAATAGAGTCCCACAAAGTTATCTTAGGTTACATAAAAGATCCGGATACAGGAAAGAGGATAGACGAGGTTATGCTCACAGCCATGTTCTCGCCTAAGAGCTTTACCAGAGAGGACATGGTGGAAATAAGCTGTCATGGCGGCAATCTCCCCCTTCGCAGTATCTTAGGTTTAACCCTTAAAAATGGTGCGAGGCATGCCGAGCCTGGTGAATTTACAAAGAGGGCGTTTTTAAATGGAAGAATAAATCTCCTTCAGGCAGAGGCAGTAATTGATATTATCAAATCAAAAACTGACCTTGCCCTCGAGTCTGCAATGACTCAACTGCAGGGTGGGCTTGCAGAAAAGATAACCTCCATAAGAAATATCTTGATAGAGGTTCTATCGGAAATAGAGGCTTCGATAGATTTTCCGGAGGAGGATATTGAATTTACCCCCCTTACATTACAGAAAAAAGCAGAAACAGCATTGCATGACATAAAGCAATTGATTGGGACATACAAATATGGAAAGATTTACAGGGAAGGGGTGTCTGTAGTAATAGCCGGCAGACCCAATGTAGGCAAGTCGAGTTTGATGAACGCACTCTTAAATGAGGAAAGAGCAATCGTAACTTCCATACCCGGCACAACGAGGGATACGATTGAAGAGGGATTAAACATAAACGGATTGACAATAAAAATTATAGATACAGCAGGCATAAGGGAATCAGGAGAGTTAATCGAGCAGGAGGGGATAAAAAGGACTCAAAAGGCTATCGAAGGTGCGGGATTGATTATTTTTCTGCTGGACGGTTCAGAGGGTGTAAAAGAAGAGGAGATAAACCTGATAAATGATCTTAGACAAAAAGATAAACCTGTTATTATTGCAATAAATAAGATTGATATGGGAAATAAAATAGAGGGGCAGGGTGAGGGGGGATTTTTAAAAATATCCGCTCTAAAAAATATCGGTCTCGATAAGTTAAAAGATAAGATTTTCGATATTATTTATAATGGACACTGTAAGACTCAAGAAGGTCTATTTATTACAAGGGAAAGACACAGAGAATCACTTTCAAAGGCTCATGATGCCATTGAAAAGGCTATCATTGCTATAAATAACAATTTCTCACCCGAATTTATAGCAGCAGATATACGGCTTGCCCTCGAAAATCTCGGTGAGATTACCGGGGAAACATACTCTGAGGATGTCCTGAACAGGATATTTCAGGAGTTTTGCATAGGAAAATGATAGAATAATAAATACAACTCATTACTATTTCAACGCTATTTGCCGCTCAGACATACGGCATCCTGAAGGCAAAGGACGATGCAAAAGGCATCGGCATATTTATAGAAGACAGTCTGCCGCATCCTATTGCCTTTGACCATAATTTATAGATGGCTAAAAGCGCTAAAGATAAAAAGAGTCGGAACGATGAGCCGTTAGAGAAAAAGCTCTGGAAGGCTGCGGACAAACTGCGGAAGAACATGGATGCCGCCGAATATAAGCATGTTGTTCTTGGCTTAATCTTCCCGAAATATATCTCTGATGCCTTTGAGGAGCTTTATCAAAAACTCAAAGAGGGTAAAGGCGATTATGAAGGCGCAGACCCCGAAGATAAAAACGAATACACCGCCGAGAAAGTCTTTTATGTGCCGCCATCTGCACGCTGGAATTGGCTGCAAGGCAGGGCAAAACTCCCGGCCATAGGCAAGGATGTTGACGATGCGATGGATGCGATTGAAAAGGACAATCCTTCTCTCAGAGGAGTTCTGCCAAAGGTTTATGCTCAGGAAAAATTAGACAAGCAAAGCTTAGGCGGTCTAATAGATTTGATAGGCAGCGCAGCTATTGGGACCAAAGAAGCACAGAGCAAAGATGTTCTCGGCAAGGTTTATGAATACTTCCTTGGTGAATTCGCTTTAGCTGAAGGCAAAAAAGGCGGGCAGTTTTATACTCCCTCAAGTGTCGTAAAACTGCTTGTTGAAATGCTTGAGCCTTACGAGGGAAGAGTCTTTGATCCTTGCTGCGGCTCCGGCGGCATGTTTGTGCAGAGCGAAAAGTTTGTTGAGGCGCACAGGGATTACTACAGGAAAAAAGGCAACGGGTTATCTTTAAATCCGGCAGACCGCATCTCCATTTTTGGGCAAGAGAGCAACCAAACCACATGGCGACTGGCAAAAATGAATCTTGCCATCCGTCATATAGACAGCAGTAATATAAAATGGAACAATGAAGGTTCTTTTCTCAATGACACACACAAAGACCTAAAGGCAGATTACATCATAGCAAACCCGCCGTTTAACGACAGCGATTGGAGCGGAGACCTGCTCCAAAATGACGCTCGTTGGAGTGTGCTGGGACAAAAACTGCCGCCTCCGCCGAACAATGCAAATTACGCATGGATACAGCATTTTCTTTATCACCTTGCGCCGACAGGCATGGCGGGATTTGTATTGGCAAAAGGCTCTTTGACCACAAAGACAAATAATGAAGGCGAGATACGCAAAGCAATGATTGAGAACGACCTTATTGATTGCATTGTAAATCTGCCAACAAAGCTGTTTCTCAATACTCAGATACCGGCGTGCCTTTGGTTTTTGCACCGCAATAAGCAGAAAAGAAAGGGCGAGATTTTATTTATAGATGCCCGCAACATGGGCTATCTGATCAACCGCAGAAACAGGGACCTGTCCGATGAAGACATTGCCCTGATTGCAGGGACATATCACAACTGGCGTGCCACCTCCTCCATCCCTCTCCCTATGGGAGAGGGCAAGGGTGAGGGTATCTACAAGGATGTGCAAGGTTTCTGCAAATCAGCGACATTGGATGAAGTAAAGGCATTAAATTATGTCCTAACCCCCGGCAGATATATCGGCCTGCCGGATGATGAAGACGATTTTAATTTTGTGGAAAGGTTTAATGCGTTAAAGGCGGAGTTGGAATCGCAGTTGCTTGAGGAAGAAAGGCTCAATGCCTTGATTAAAGAGAATCTGAAAAAGGTAAAGTTGGTATGAGCGGAAATGAATTGATAAAACCTGAAGAAATCCAGAACAGAATTTATACTCTCCGAAGTGTTCAGGTAATGCTGGATAAAGATTTAGCCGCTTTCTATGATGTAAAGCCAATCAGGCTTAGAGAACAGGTAAAAAGAAATATCAAACGCTTTCCCCCTGATTTTATGTTTCAACTC
>JACQEW010000195.1 GCA_016200365.1 Nitrospinota bacterium | reverse complement strand
AAGGATGCAGGAATGACAAATAAAAGGATGCAGGAATGACAATAAGTGCAGTAAGGGTATGGGCTTTAAGTTCTTCGCGGTGGTTCGTGGAACAACAAACCGCAGAACTTGCGAACAGCTAACCGCAACAGGAACGAGCCAGCGAAACGGAACAACAACAACGGGTTTCGTCTGTCTGTTTCCGCCCAAGACTGTTATTAAATAATGCCAAGATGCTGTATCCCCCTCACCTTAATCCTCTCCCCAAAGGGGAGAGGAAAAAAGCGAGAGGAGATGCGGATAGTGCAGATGATAGTCTATTAAGCCCATATCCTGTGCTGGAGAAATCCAGCCGAATATAAAAAAGGCTGGATGATGCTGGTAGCTTTTAGCAAAGGCTTCATCCAGCCGCTAATTCCCCATTTGTCATTCCCATGAAACCTGTCCCTG
Source organism: Nitrospinota bacterium (assembly GCA_016200365.1). GTDB lineage: Bacteria > Nitrospinota > Nitrospinia > UBA9942 > UBA9942 > JACQEW01. Next base: position 3,316 of record JACQEW010000195.1, on the reverse strand, counting down.
TGGGTCTTAAACAGGGAATGGGAATCCAGTATTTCGGTTTTTTCTCTGGATTCCTGCTTTCGCAGGAATGACAACTTACTATAGATGAAACGTTGCGGAAACCTTTTCTCGCAAATAACCTCCTTTGAAAACCTTTACCTTGCAAGCAGGAAGGCACGGAAGGGAAAGAGGTTAAAGGATAATGTCCTGATTTTTGAAAATAATATTGAAGATGAGCTTTTCAGACTGCAAGAAGAAATTATTTTAAAGACATATACTCCGGGCAGGTATAGAGAGTTTACCATCTATGAAAGAAAACCGAGAAAAATAAGTGCCTCACCTTACAGGGACAGGGTTGTTCATCACGCCCTGTGCAATATTGTAGAGCCAATCTTTGAAAAAACCTTTATCTTTGATTCTTATGCCTGCAGAAAAGACAAAGGCACACACAGGGTAGTAGACAGATTTACCGAGTTTTGCAGAAAAAATGAGTATGTGTTTAAGGCTGATATAAAAAAGTATTTTCCCTCAATTGACCATAAAATACTCTTTAAGAAGATAAAGAAAAAGATAAAATGCAAAGATACTTTATGGCTCATAAAAACAATTATCATCCACAGCAATCCACAGGAGGAGGTAATAGACTATTTCAGCGGGGATGACTTGCTTGAGCCTTTCAGGAGAAGGAGGGGTATCCCTATAGGTAATCTGACCAGCCAGTTCTTTGCCAATATTTATCTTAATGACCTTGACCATTATGTAAAGGAAATATTAAAATGCAGGTGTTACATTAGATATGTTGATGATATAGCCATATTACATGAGAGCAAAGAAAGATTGTGGGAGATAAAAAAGGCAATTGAGGAATATCTTGAAAAGGAGAGGCTGAAATTGCATAAAGATAAATGTCTGGTATTTTCTGTATCCATTGGAACGGATTTTCTAGGTTACAGGATATTCCCTACTCATAGATTGATAAGAAAAGACAACAGCATGAGATTTATCAGAAAGTTTAGAGAGATGAGCAGACTTTACAAAAAAGGTTTTATATCATGGGATAATATAAACGCATCGGTTCAAAGCTGGCTGGGGCATGCAAGGCATGCGGATACTTATGGGTTGAGGAGAAGCATATTTGAAAGGGTAATTTTTTGTAGAGCAGCTAACTCTTTAGAAATAGCAGAGACGGGAGATAAGGAGCGAAGTTATTATGAAAAGAAAAAGTAAGAAGAAACCTATTCCAGAGCATTTTAAAACCATTGAGGAGGCGGGTGAATTTTGGGACAGCCATGACCTTGGAGACTACTGGAATCAGACAAAAGAAGCATATCTCCAATTCAATTTGAAGAAAAGACATTACTATGTGTCTCTGAATTCAAAACTCTTTCATAAGCTTTTCCTCTTATCTGAAAGAGAAGGGGTTTCAGTAGAAACTATGGCTAATCTCTGGATCCAAGAAAAACTTCGGGAAACAGGAAAAGAAGGGAAAAATGGCATAGGATAAGTCGTTAAGGTAATTGATTGCGGAGATTTAAAGATAGATTTCAGAGCCTGTTGCACAAATACCAATTTGTCACCCTGAACTCGTTTCATGGTCTCGTAACTCATTGACTTTATTAGATGCTGAAACAAGTTCAGCATGACAAAACGACTGATTATGCCATTTGTGCAACAGGCTCTTCAGCGATTAATAATCTCTGGAATCTATTAAAATCTCTGCAATCTTTATCCATCAATAATCAGTCCGTCCTTTATCTTTACAATCTTCCGGGCATACTTTAATACATTCTCGTCATGGGTAGAAAAAATAAAGGTAGTCTTCTCTTTTTCATTCATCTCCCGCATAAGCTCGAGGATAGATGCACCGGTAACAGAATCAAGATTTGCCGTAGGCTCGTCGGCAAGAATAATCTCCGGGTTTGTAACCAGAGCCCTGGCAACGGCTACCCTTTGCCTCTGCCCGCCGGAAAGCTCTGCAGGACGGTGTTTTACATGATCTTTTAAGCCTACTGCCTCGATAAGCTTATCCGCCCTTTTTCTGATTTCTGCTTTGGTGTGGCTTTTCATCAAAAGCAGAGGGAATTCTACATTTTCCCTGACATTGAGGACAGGTATGAGATTAAAGGTTTGAAATATGAAGCCGATTTTGTGGAGACGAATATCGGTAATCTGTTTATCGTTTAAATCGCCTATATTGATTCCGCCGATCGTAATTGTCCCTTCTGTCGGATAATCAATACAGCCGATAACATTCAGTAATGTCGTTTTACCGCTTCCTGAGGGACCTACCACGCTTAAAAACTCGCCTTCGGCTGCATAAAAATCAATCCCACGCAGGGCATGAACCTTGGTGTTCCCGAGAAAATAATCTTTTTTCAATCCCTTGATTTCAATCATACCTTTACCACCACCCCTTTCTCTTGAAAATTAAAAGCATATATAGTGCAATGATGCCCATGCTACCCATTGTAACGGTGAAGCCATAAGGTGATTGCAGGAGTGGCATCTGGGAGAAGTTCATGCCGAATATGCCTGTAATTAGAGTCATGGGCATCATGATGGTTGCAATGATAGTTAAGACCTTCATGACTTCGTTGAGTCTGTTGGAGACTACAGAGAGGTATGCCTCCATTGCGCCGCTTATAGTATCCCGATATGATTCTATAAGCTCGGAAATCATAAAGAGGTGGTCATAGACATCTTTAAAGTGAAGGCTGCACTCAAAGCATATCTGCTTATGCTCCCCGCTGCTTATGTTTCTCAAAATCTCCCTCTGGGGATGGATAATCCGCCTTAAATAGAGTATGTCCTTTTTCAGGGCAAAAATCTTATTTAAGACATTCTGGTCTGCACTTACAAATAACTCCTTTTCCAACTCATCCACTTTTTCGCCGATGTCATCTATAATCGGCAGGTAGTTGTCTACAAGTGCGTCTATAATCGTGTGCATGAGAAATTCAGGATCCTTTTGCATTATGGAGCAGTTTTTCCTGCACCTTTCCATGACAGAGTCAACACTCCTGAAATAACCCTTGTGAAAGGTAACGAGGTAGTTCTTTCCGAGGAAGATGTCGAGGTCATGGGTTTCAAGCTCATCTCTTTTTAGAGCCTCTGCATTAATGCCGTGAATAACAAAATAAAGGTATTCCCCGTAGTCGTCTATCTTTGGGTTCGGCACGGTTGACAGACAGTCTTCTACGGCAAGGGGATGAAATTTAAAAGCATCGGTGAGAAGGGAGATTTCTTTATCAGTAGGATTATAGAAGTCAATCCATGTAATACTGTCCTTATCAGAAAGGAGCTCGTTAAGCCTTTCCATAGTCGGCTCGGTTAGCTT
>JACQEW010000161.1 GCA_016200365.1 Nitrospinota bacterium | reverse complement strand
GCATAGCCTGGACACCTCTTCCTTTTTTGCAAAGCAGGAAGGGGTATATGCAAATCCGACAGACATCCCCACAGCGCCATCGTCCATAGCCTTTTCAATAACTCTCTCCATCTTTTTCATTTCATCCTGCGACGGCTCTCTGTCAACGACCCCCATTACAGACGCCCTTATGGTATTATGCCCTGCAAGCTGGCAGTAGTTAAGGGATATGCCGTCTTTCTCAAGCCTTTCGATGTAGCCTTTCAAATCTGTCCAATTCAGGTCAAGCCCGAGCTGTTCTTTATAGGGCTTTCTCCTTTCTTCAAGAGGGACGCCAAAGATAGGCGCTGCCGAGTATCCGCAATTCCCACCGACCTCTGTTGTAACACCCTGCCTTACTTTACTTTGTGCGAGCGGGTCTATCAATAGATAATAGTCGGAATGGGAGTGTATATCCACAAAGCCGGGAGACAGGCACAAGCCATCTCCCTTAAGCTCGGGGTTCGGGGTTCGGGGTTCGGGGTTAATATTTCCAATCTTTACTATCCTGTCCCCCTTTATTCCCACATCGGAAATAAAAGGCTCCCCTCCGCTTCCGTCGTAAATCTTTATGTTTTTGATTATTAAGTCATACATATAAATTCATTTTATTCTGGCTTCTGACCCTTCGACTTCGCTCAGGGCATGCTTCTGACTTCTGTATTCTGCATTTTATACAGCCTTTTATAATTCCGATAATTCCTCAATACCTTTTTCACATACCCCCTTGTCTCGGGATAGGTTATTTTTTCAATGAATTCATCTGCAGGAAGGCTGCCGAATTTTTCCGTCCATGCACTGACCGGGTTAGCTCCTGCATTGTATGCTTCAAGGGCTAAAACAAGAGCCTGTTCCGACCCTGAATCCCCTGAATTAAGCTCAGTGTCAGGGTTATATGCCTGAATAAGCTCTGTAAGGTAGCGCACCCCCATTGCTATATTTATCTCCGGCTCAAAGAGGAGCTCATTTTTGAATTCTCCGCCCCATATCATCCTGTATATCCTCTCGCCTGTCTTTGGTATTAATTGCATCAAGCCGTGCGCATTGGCAGAGGATAGGGACATCCTGTTAAATGCGCTCTCCTGTCTCATTACGGAAAGGATTAAGAGGGGGTCAACATTGTTTTCCGATGCCGTTCTTGAAACAATCTCCCAGTAGCTCAACGGATAAAAGAGCATCCAGAAATCCTTTGGTAATTTATTCTGCTCGCTCCTCTTCAGCCTCCCGATTATTCGGTTCAATGCCGACAGCAAATCGGGATAAGCCTCGGCTTTCAGATAAAGATGACTTAGAGAAAAGAGACCGTTTATATTGGTTTCGGCAGGGAGGGAAACTGCCTTTATCTCTTCCTTTGCATCTTCCGGAAAACCTATCTCAATCAGCTCCTGTGCCTTTTCAATATGGAGTTTTGCCTCTGTATCGAATTCCCACACCTCCGAGGGCTGATAGCTGACGGCTGATAACTGATAGTCTATGCCTGACTGCTGATTATTGAATTCTGGAGAGAGTGCAGCAAATTTCTCATATCCCTTCTGTCCATAATATGTATATTGATAATCTGCCGTAAGCCTCTGGTATGCGGATATGGCAATCTCCGTATTCCCGACATTTTCCGCTGATTTTCCCATCCAGTAGAGGGAGTTATCGGCATATTGAGAATCGGGAAACGACTCTGCGCACCGTTTAAAACCCTCGATAGCCTTATAATACTCTCCCATTTGATAATATATCCAGCCGATTCTCCATGAAGATTCTTCTGCCAATTCTCCTGCACCGGCAAACTTTAACAACTGGGAATAGAGTATAAGAGCAGTATCCGATTTCCCTTCATCTTCTGCAATTCTTGCATTTACATACAATGCCCTTCCTGCCCATACGCTTCTTGGGTATCGGGACAATATGAGGCTGTTGTATTGGATTCCCTTTTTCGTATCGCCCTTATTCCAGTATATTTTCGACAGCATATACAGAGCCTCAGGAACCCTTGGACTACGGGGAAAGCCCTTGATAAGGCGGTTCAAAATCTGGATGCTCTTTGAATCGTTCCCGCTGTATTTATAAGAGACAGCAAGATTAAAAAGTCCTATCTCCCGCAAAGGGTCGTTCTTCCACCGCTCCAGCATCTCCAGCAGTTCCTTTACAGCCCTGCCGTAATTTTTTCCGTTCATAAGCCCCTCGATTCTTTTTATTTCAAGCCTCTTATTCGGCGGAGGTAATTGAACAGTCTTGTCCTTTTTAATTTCAGATATTCTATTCGACGCCAAATCAGCAAAGGAATCGAGCGGAAAGCTGTAATATAAAAATTGATATACACTGCAGGCATCAGCCTTATTCCCGGCACCCTCAAGGGATTGTCCGAGGATGTAGTAGGCTTCGGGTATCTTTTCATCCGATGGAAACTCTGAAATGAAATCCTTGATTTCCGTGACCACCCCATTCCCCTCCTTTGTAAGGAGGGGAGAAAGGGGAGGTAGATTTTTCAGCAGAAAAATATTTTTTGCCCTTTCAAATCTTGCCCTTGCCTTCAGCCGGGTGATTGGATTTTTTGTTAAGAGCAAATCAAGGGTGTCAATTGCTGTTTTGTAATCTCTCTTTTCAGAATAGATTTTTGCCAGATTGTATTCTGCATAATCCGAAAGCTGCGGATACTCCCCGGCAGCTTTGCTTAAAAGTTTCAAGGCATCATCAAATAGTCCTGCCTTATAATAGGCATGACCTGAAAGATAGATTGCCCTCTTTTCCCAGATAGTTCCTGAATATTCCCTTATAACAGCATCGAGCGACTGGATGGCATTCTGATAATCCCCCTGCTTGATAAGTTTGACAGGCTCTTTGAGGGGAGAATCCTCTGCAAAACAGTAGGCAGTAGGCAATAGGCAGTAGGCAAGAGCCAAGAAGAAAGAGGTAAGATGCAAGAGGAATGAGGGATGAGGGACGAGAGACGAGGGAGGAAGAAGAAGATTTGTCTTTCGTCCTTCGTCCTTCGTCCTTCGTCCTTCCTGCTTCTTGCTTCTGTCTTCTGTTTTATCTGTATAAATCATGGCACATCCTGTAGATCTGTGTGCTAATATCTTTAATGTCCTCATTTTCTGAAATATCAATCCACACAGCATCCTTTACACCCCTGAACCATGTAAGCTGTCTTTTGGCAAATCTTCTGGTCTCCTTTTTTATCTCCTGAACAGTAGAATTAAAATCCCATTCACCATCTAAATATTTGAGCATCTGTGAATATCCGAGACTCTGAAACGGCTTCAGGTTTTTATCATAGCCAATTTTTAAAATCCTCTCTGTTTCATATAGAAGTCCTGCTGAAATCATCCCATCCACCCTATCCTCTATCCTTTTATATAACCTCTTTCTATCCATATTTAGCACAAAATATCTTACATTGAATCTCTCTATCTGTCCTCTGTCTTCTGTCTTCTGTCTTCTGTCTTTTTCATGAAATTCCGACAGGGGTTTGCCTGTTGCATAGTATACCTCCAATGCCCTCTCGATTCTATACCTATCTTTCGGATGGATTTTACTTGCAGCAGAAGGGTCAATCTTTTTAAGCCGTTCATACATTGCATCTTCGCCCATCTCTTCAAATTCTCTTTTCAGCCTCTCCCTTATCTCCTTATCTTTCCTTACACCGCACCCGAGATTTTCTATCAATGCCTTTATATACAGACCTGTGCCGCCTGTTATAACAGGAATTTTCTCCTTTCTATGCAATTCTCCTGTAATCTCATAAGCCCTCTCATTAAACTCCCCGGCGCTGAAATCCTCATCAGGATTTACAATATCTATCAAGTGATGGGGAATCTCTTTGCGTCTTTCAAGGGATGGTTTTGCAGTTCCTATGTCAAAATATCTATAGACCTGCATGGAATCAGCACTGATGATTTCAGTATTCAGCCTTTTCGCCAGCTCAAAGGCAACCTCGCTCTTTCCAACTGCCGTAGGACCTGCAATTATTATCAGTGGAATCATTTTCCCCTTACTCCTTCACTTCCTTCAGGACAGGCTTAATCCTCTCATCGCCTACTATATCAAAAGATTAAAGGGAAATGAAAGGCTAAAAGGCTTTGAAAAGGCTTGACAGGCTTTGAAAATTCGGCTTTGAAAATTCGGTTGACAGCCATTCTTCTTAAGTCTATACTCTACACCATGAAAAGCAATTATCAATTTAAGGGGTTTGG
>JACQEW010000160.1 GCA_016200365.1 Nitrospinota bacterium | reverse complement strand
ATATCCAGTGTGGCTCTTGAATAGCCGTGGAAGGGGAAAGAGGCAGCGCCTATTATAACAAACTTAACCTTATTTTCGTTTAATGATTTTAAAAGGCTCTCTGTGTCCATTTTCTATAAGTATTTTTGCAATCTCTTCAGACTTTTTAAACATCATTTCAAATCGCTGTTCTGTGGTTAGGGAAAGCTGGTAATCTATTTCAAAATCAAGTTCCTTTTCTTCGTCATGAACATCTAATTTTAATATTGGAGCCATAAAAATATAATATCACAATATCCTCATTTTTTGTTATATTTAAAATATGAAAAAGGTGAAGTTTGAAGATTTAGTAAAAATAATGGAGAGGCTCAGGGGTAATGATGGTTGCCCCTGGGATAAGGAACAGAACCGAAAATCTCTGAAGCCCTATCTGATTGAAGAATCTTATGAGGTTTTAGAGGCAATAGATGAAGGGAATCCTGAGAAGATAAAGGAGGAGCTTGGGGATTTGCTCTTTCAGATACTCTTTCATACACAGATTTCAAAGGACATGGGAGAATTTGATATAAACGATGTAATTGAGAAGATACATGAAAAGATGATAAGGAGACATCCACATGTCTTTAACCCCCCTTCACCCCCCTTTAAGACCTCCCTCTCCCCTCATTCTGAAGGAGGGGATACAGGGGAGGTCAAAGGGGGGGAGGGGGGGATTAGTGCAAAGGATGCCCTTGCACAATGGGAGGATATTAAAAGCAAGGAAAAGGGATATGAAAAAAGAAAGTCTGTTCTTGACGGCGTCCCGAAAGAACTGCCATCCCTTCTCATGGCGCACAGACTTCAGGATAAGGCTGCAAGGGTGGGGTTTGATTGGGAGCATATTGACCAGGTCTTTGCAAAGGTAGAGGAGGAGATGAATGAATTCAGGGAGGCATTTTCAAATAAAAATACCGATGAGATGGAAAACGAGCTCGGCGATTTATTATTTGCCCTTGTCAACATCGCCCGCTTTATTGAGGTCAATCCCGAAGACGCCCTGAGAAAAACTATAAGCAGGTTTATAAAAAGGTTCCACTATATCGAGGAGGAGATTGCAAGACAGGGCAGGGAACTTAGAAATGTGTCGATGGAGGAAATGGATAAATTGTGGAATGAGGCAAAATTGAAAGAAAGTTAGCAGTTAATTCAAAAGCTGGGTTAGCCTTTTTCCATCCGCTGGAGTGTTTTGTTAGTCGCTTGGGTTACAGGGACGCAACAATTCGTCCTCTTCCTTGACATATCCGACAGACCCCTCGGACAAAGCTATCGTGTCCCGCGCCTGCACCACAAGTGTTGCAGTCACACTTAGTGGAACCACTGCAATGCTGACATCTAACCGTACTCATGTGTTCTCCATGTCGTTAAGTTGCCTAACAAGGTAGTCACTAAGGGTTTTCAATAAACGTTTATGCCGTTTGGATGAAATTGTACCAATAGAGCCTAATATGCGACTACGGGGTAACACAGCCAGAAAACCAAGTCTGATTAAAGATTTTGATAGCAATCCGCTTGACTTAAAATCTTCGTCAGCAGGAGAAATGATATCGTCGAAACCCTTGACACATTGGTGTAATTGTGTGCTTATACCACAGACGAGAAAATCACCATAAGGCGGCATTTCCCGTAGAATAATCGCCGGCCTTTCTTTCAGTTTTACATCAGCCTGTGGTACTGGTGTAAGGATTACATCACCTTGCTTCATAGTTAGGGTTTACCTCTTTGAGTAAGTCTGATGAATACTCAGGTTCATTTTCTCCATACGCGTTTTCTAATCTTTGACCTGATAAAAGTAACCAATCTTTATGTTCATTATCAAGCTCCTGTTTTGGTAGGATGGTTACAATCAGTTTAGCCTCTGGTTTAAGGTCAAACGGCTCATCTAAACAAATTCGCTCACCGTCAAAATGAGCGGGCAAAGTTACAATAGGCATGATAAACCTCCTTTCCCACCTGAGATATATACTGAATTGATAAGCCTAACGACTGAACTCACAAGTGCGGCGGTCGTATCGCCGCATCCTGTGGAGTGCTTTGTTATGGCTCAATAAATTTATCTTTCTCCGCCAAACACTTTCCAATAAGACATTCCTTATTGTATGTGCAATCTGCCAATTCCTCTTTAAATCTATAGGAAACATATTGAGAGCAAAATTCTTTTGAGTCGATAATGCGGCTGAAGTATTTTGAAGCGATTGCAGGATTGACAATTGCAACAACTACCACTGCACTAAAACCAAAAGCATATGCAATCGATCTTTTGTAATATTGTCTCATATATGCTGATAGCGGGATGGCTATAAGCCAGACGAGGAGAAAAAGGCTAGCTATTGCTGAGATCGATCCCATCCACAAATCGAGCGAACCAGTCGTGCTTTTAAAGTTACCTTTTACTATTATGCGATTTATTGCGACAGTAACCATTACCGCCACCAGTATGTTTTCAATCGCAAATGCCTTTATCGATTGATAGTATATCTTGCTGTGACACTTTCGCTCCTTGATGAGCAAAGGTATAGCCAACAATGCATAAAGAATCAGACTAAAAAATACCGCATTTGTGATGAGCATCAAAACAAAAATGTGCCAGTTTATGAGTGACACGGGATTTATTTCTAAATAATCGGGAAGAAGATACTTTAATGCTGCAATAACACCAGAAATAGCAGCCAGTGAAGCCACAAAATCGATGTAAACATAACTCAGTTCTGTCTCAGCGACTTTCCCTTCTGGAATTGAGGGATTTAGCAGATAGCGTCCAAGCCGTTTAGCGTTTTTCGGAATATAATCAAGCAAACGTGCGGATGGTCCCATCTTAGTCAGAATACCTCTTTATTATCGGTTGAACTCATCGACGCCCTGTTTAGACATACTATAACAAGGCGATGCATCTTCATTCCCTGATCTAATCCCAAGATTTGGTATTATTACTTAGATGCCTTGGGATACCAACAAACGCCCTTGTTTTGCATTGCCTCTATAGATTCTTTGACAAGAGGGATAAAATTAGAGCATATTACTCCGTCTGAAGCCACCCCATCCTCACACAGTTGCAATGCTTTGTTTAGATCCTTAAGTCCATTAAACTTATCACCAACACGTCCGTATTCGCATGCCCTATCACGATAAAGCATTGCATAAGTTGGGTTTTGTTCGATTTTCTTTGTTAGTTCCAATATCGTGTACACATTTTCATTCACACCATTTATCTCACGTATATGCTTATCTAATGTTTCTCTATGAATCCCACATGCTCCCTTTCCCTGCTTAAGCAATTCAGACTCCTTATTTTCTTTCTTGGCCTTATCACATATCCTAATCGCCTCAGTATAATCAGATAATGCTTTGATATTATCGCCACGCCTCTGGTAGACTTCGCCCCTTAAGAGAAAACAAAACATATGATCAGGTTGTTTTTTGACACAATCTGTTAGTTTTTCAAGACTCCAATACCAAGGGTTGTCACTCCTGTCATCGAAAAATTGGTTTTTACTGTTGTCATCTAACGCAAGACTCTGAATTGGTAATACCATAAAGCACACCAATAAAAAAACGACAATATTCTTTCTCATCATTGCCTCCTCCTAACTTCCACAAAATTAAGAATGCTACAGTATTTGCCATAACATTTAATAGACGAATTTCTTAATTACCTATTTTTCTTGTTAATATACATTTTTGTTATTTTATACCACCAGCAATATTTATTGTCAACTT
>JACQEW010000159.1 GCA_016200365.1 Nitrospinota bacterium | reverse complement strand
GGTTCAATTTACAAAGGTCGTAAGACAGGTGCATGGGGAGATATTGCTGCTTTTAGTTTTTATCCTACAAAGAATCTTGGAGCAATAGGAGATGGGGGGATTGTCGTTACAGATGATCCGAAATTGGCAGAGCGGGTCAGGTTGCTGCGTGAATATGGCTGGCGTCAGCGGTATATCAGCGAGATTCCCGGTTTAAATTCCAGGCTGGATGAATTGCAGGCAGCAATCCTGAGGGTAAAATTGTGTTATCTGGATGAAGAGAACAGAAAACGGCAGGACATGGCGGCGATTTATAGCAAGAGACTCTCAAAGACCAGCCTGATATTACCTGCCTGTGCTTCCGACATGACTCATGTCTATCATCAGTATGTGGCACGTTCCAGCCAGCGGGATGCCCTTAGAGAATTTCTGCAAAAAAAAGGGATTGGCACCCTGATTCATTATCCTGTTCCAATCCATCGGCAGCCGGCGTATCGGGGTAAGCTGCAATGTGCCGTTTCTATGGAAAATACAGATAGGATAGCAACTGAGATACTTAGTTTACCTATATATCCTGAACTGACGCCTGACAGTGTTATCCATGTTGCTGATGCGATTGTTGAATGGGAACAAAAACAAAACTTAATAGAATACAGATGACACGGATAAAACGGATATTCACGGAAATGTCATTCTGAACGAAGTGAAGAATCTTAGTTTTCGAGATTCTTCGGGCTTCGCCCTCAGAATGACAGCAATGCTGTCATCTGTGAAAATCCGTATCATCCGTGAAATCCGTGTTCTATTCATCAAATATGCTAAACTTCTGCACCTATTTTGACTCCAATTATCTTGTAAAAGGATTGGCTCTTTACAGGTCATTGGTGCGGCATGCAATGCCGTTCCGTCTTTGGGTTCTCTGTTTTGATAATCCGACCTATGAAATACTTCAGAAATTATCGCTTCCACAGGTTAATCCAATCTTGTTATCTGATTTTGAACATGGTGATGAGCAACTGCTGAAGGCAAAGGGGAACCGCTCGATGATTGAGTATTATTTCACATGCACATCCTCTCTGCCTCTCTATATTTTTAAAAACTATTCTGATGTGGATATTATTACTTATATTGATGCAGACCTATTCTTTTTTTCAAAACCGTCTCCTATTTATGAAGAAATGGGTGGCAATTCGGTTCTTATTATCGGACACCGTTTTCCATCCTCTCTCAGCCATCTAAAAATGTATGGCATTTATAATGTCGGATTTCTTTCTTTCAGGAGGGACGATGCAGGACTGGCATGCCTGAGCAGGTGGCGGGAACAGTGCCTTGAGTGGTGTTATGACCGTGTAGAGGATGGTCGTTTTAGCGATCAGAAATATCTTGATGACTGGCCAACTCGTTTCAGCCGTGTTGCTGTGCTTCAGCATAAGGGGGCAGGACTATCACCATGGAATTTAGCAAATTATCATTTAGAGATGGATAATGGGCAGGTGGTGGTGGATAACGAGCCGCTGATTTTTTTTCACTTTCACGACCTTAAACAGCTACGACAGTGGTTATACGATCCGTGTCTTACACAATATGGGATTTGTGCGAGCTCCTTTCTCAAGAGGTATATCTACGGTCCGTATATAAAGGAATTAAGAGAGATTACCGATTGGTTATCCAAGATTGGTAACAACGAATATCTAAAAACAGGCTCAATTAGAGCTGGTGCAAATGGCAATATTTTTTACAGAATAACTAAAAAAACCAAAGACCAGTTATCTATGGCTAAGAAGCTCTTTCTGGGGCAGTCCATGATAGTGATTGATGGAAAGGTATTATAAGTTGCCAAACACTCCGCTTATATCAATCGTAACACCCTCTTATAACCATAGTGAATTTATTGAGGAGACGATAGAGAGCGTTTTGAGTCAGGACTATCCAGAGATTGAATATATAGTTATTGACGGCGGCTCTACCGACAACACGATCGGGATTCTAAAAAAGTATGAGGGAAAAATTAAATGGGTATCCGAAAAAGACAGGGGGCAGTCTGATGCTATTAATAAAGGCTTCAGGATGGCAAAGGGCGGGATATTTGCATGGCTGAATTCCGATGATATATATATTAAGGGTGCGGTAAGTAAGGCTGCAGCCCTTCTGAATGCAAATCCGGATGTAGATATGATCTACGGGAAGGCTATGTTCTGTAACGAGAGCGGTAAAATCATAGGAGATTATAACCCTCCGGAGATATTTGATTATAAAATGCTTGCTGTATCCAACTCTATCTGCCAGCCCTCAACATTTTTTAGAAGGGATGCCTTTTTTGCCGCGGGGGGGATAGATTTAACCCTTCATTACCTGATGGATCACGACCTGTGGATGAAAATGGCAAAGAGATTTAAGATTGCATATCTCCCCGAATTTCTGTCAATATATAGGTTACATACCGAATCGAAGACTGTCTCGGATATTCATGGGCTTAAAAGGAATAGAGAAAGCATAAATATTAGAATGATACATTACGGATGGGCTCCTGCCAATCATGTCTATTCATATTGTTACTACCTTGTAAAAAATAAAATACCCTCGTATCTTGCTAAGTTTAGATTTTTAATTATATTTATTACACTTCTCATTTCTCCGGTGGAGTATGTTCGCCTCAATAAAGGTATACGGCTGGACGATATAAAGATGATAAACCTGCTTAACATTAAAAAACTTTTCTTCAAGGGGTGGGAATTAAAGGATTTGATGAAATAATACCCCCCTATAGCGGTTAGCGGTTAGTTACTATACGCTATACGCTATACGCTCAGGGATAAGGATGGGGATTTTCGTATGAATCTCACAGAACAGCTTAAAATTATAAAGAGGGGAGTTGTAGAGATTATAACAGAGGATGAGCTTGTGAAAAAGCTCGAAAGGTCAATCTCTACAGGCGTTCCCCTGAAGGTCAAGGCAGGATTCGACCCTACTGCGCCTGACATCCATCTGGGGCATACGGTTCTAATCCAGAAGCTGAAGCAGTTTCAGGAGATTGGGCACGAGGTCATATTTTTGATTGGCGATTTCACGGGGATGATAGGAGACCCGACAGGGAGGTCTGAGACGAGAAAGCCTCTGACAAAGGAAGATGTGCTGAAAAACGCAGAGACATATAAGGAGCAGATATTTAAAATCCTTGACCCGGAGAAGACCCGGATAAAATTCAACAGTGAGTGGTTTGAGAAAATGACGGCAATGGAGGTTGTGTCGCTTGGTGCGATGAAGACAGTGGCGAGGATGCTCGAAAGGGAGGACTTCAAAAAGAGGTTTGCAAATCAGCAGGAGATAACCATACTCGAATTTTACTATCCCCTATTTCAGGCTTATGATTCTGTTTATTTGAAAGCCGATATAGAATTAGGCGGGACTGACCAGCGGTTTAATCTGCTGATGGGAAGGTCAATGCAGAAGACGATGGGTATGGAAGAGCAGGTAGTTATTATGATGCCTCTGCTGGAAGGGACAGACGGCGTTCAGAAGATGTCAAAGAGCTTGAATAATTATGTAGGGATTTCGGAAACACCGAGGGATATATTTGGGAAAATAATGTCCATCTCGGATGAGTTAATGATGAGATATTATGAGCTTTTGAGCGATGTTACCATTGATGAGCTCAAGGGCTTAACGGATGGAATTAAGGGCGGCTCCATGCACCCTATGGATGTCAAAAAGAGGCTGGCAATGGAGATTGTCCGGAGATTTTACAGCGAGGCGGATGCAATCGGGTCGCAGAGGGAGTTTGAAAGGGTCTTCAGTCAGAGGGAGCTTCCGGAGGATATGCCTGTGGTAAAACTGAAGTGGGAAGGCGATGATATGTGGCTGCCTCATATAATGACTGCAGCGACTATTGCGCCGAGCGGCTCGGAAGCCAGAAGATTAATCAAGCAGGGGGCTGTTAGTGTTAATGGAGAAAAGATAGACGATATAGAAAGCAAATTAAAGGGAAACAGGGAATATATAATTAAAGTGGGCAAAAAGAGATTTATAAAGGTTGTGCCGGATAAATGACTTCGATTGCTTTAAGAACATAGCTTCGCGAATTGATTAATGTCTTAGAAATGGACACATTTTAAATTTCTTTTTACCACGAAATACACGAAATACACGAAAAAATTATAAAATTATTCTTTCGACCTGAGCCTTAAATAAAATCCTTTCGTGTGTTTCGTGTGTTTCGTGGTTCATGTTGCTTTTTTATTAATGTCCTAAAATGGACACATTGAAATTCCGATACAATGAAATACATGATGGCTTAGCAGGTTGATTTCAAATGTATAACAAATTATTGGTTGTATTTCTATTTTCAATAATCATCAGGTGGGTATCGTATGAATATTTTCTTTCGTCTGTTTTATTCCCTGCCGATTCTGAAGAATACATAGCAATTGCAGAGAATATTGCAGCAGGAAAAGGATTCGCTGTCGACGGGAGCGAGCCGGTATTTCACAGGGCGCCTTTTCTGCCATATTTTTTAAGCCTGCTCTTTTCAATCTCGAGAGATTATTGGCTCTCGATTGCATCGGCAATTAATATCATTATCAGCTCGGGTGTGAGTGTAGTTATTTATCTTATATCGCTGAGGATTGTTGGCAATATCGCTATTGCCGCCACTGCCTCCCTGTTTTTTGCAATAAACCCGGTAAGTATATTCTGGAGCGGGTTCATACTTACAGAGCCTTTCTTCCTTTTCTTCTTTACTTTGTCAATACTCTATCTTTTAAAGGCAGCGGATGGGCAGAAGATAAGGGATTTTGTTATCTGCGGGGTCTTAATGGGGCTTGCTGCCCTGACCCGTCCTGTAATGTTAGGTGTTATCCCTTTTATTGCGTTATGGGTTTTAATATTTAAAAAGGGCGCTAAAAAAGGATTTGGAGCGGCGATTATAATTTTTATATTGACTATACTGCCGTGGACTATACGAAATTATGTAAACTCAGGCGAGATTATTCCGATTACATCGGAAGGTCATAATAATTTAGTGCAGGGGCTTACAGAGGACACTAAAACATTTGAAGCGGTACCATTATTTACAGAGGATGAAGAGAATAGCATGAGGCATCTTAACGAATGGGAATACAAGAAGGTTGAGAAAAAAAGATTGATTCGGCATATTTTAAATCACCCTTATGACATTTTAAGACTTATGATAAAAAAAGCAATTATCTTCTGGTCTGTTACTCCGGAGATTGGGAATCCTGAGTTGAGAGCAGACATTTTTATAAAGTTACTTATGGTGTTATGGTCGGCATACAGCATCATCTTATACCTGCTTGCAATCCCTGCCATATTTTCTGCCGGTAATAAAACCGATATTATGCTGATTATATTTATTATGATAAGCTTTACCTTGATGCACATGTTTTTTCTTGTAGTTCCTGAAAAAAGATTCAGATTGCCGCTGGAGCCGTATCTTGTTATGCTATCGGCAATAGGTTTATCTTCGCTCCGTGAAAATATAATGAACAAAAAACGATTTTTAACGCAAAGACGCAAAGGTACGCAAAGAGAATATAAAGAAAGATTATTTTTCTTGATTTTCTTTGCGTCTTTTTGATTTTCTTTGCGACTTTGCGTTAAATAACCGATTTTTATAATTTCCTTTATGCTTTTATCGGTCATAATACCATGCTTTAATGAAAAGGATACGATCCTTGAGCTGCTTGAAAAGGTCAAGGCAGTTGCCCCTGAAACAAGTTCAGGGCAAGTCATAGATAAAGAAATTATAGTAATAGATGATTATTCAACAGATGGGACGAGGGAATTATTAAAGGGACTAAAGAATCCTGTCCGTGTCGTTTATCATGCCATGAATATGGGCAAGGGTGCAGCCATCCAAACCGGGATAAAAGAGGCGGGGGGGGATATAGTTATTATCCAGGACGCTGATTTGGAATACGACCCGCAGGAGTATCGTCTGTTATTAAGGCCTATCTTAGAGGGGAAGGCTGATGTTGTTTACGGCTCAAGATTTATGGGATACCAGCCTCATAGGGTGCTCTTTTTCTGGCACTATGTGGGTAATAAGATGCTGACCCTTTTTTCCAATATGCTTACCAATCTAAACCTGACAGATATGGAGACCTGTTACAAGGTTTTCAGGGCTGAGGTAATAAAACAGATACCCCTGAAGGAGAAGCGGTTTGGGTTTGAGCCTGAGGTGACTATGAAAGCAGCTAAGAGAAAATGCAGGATATATGAGATAGGCATCTCTTATTATGGAAGGGGTTATGCAGAGGGAAAGAAGATTGACTGGAAGGATGGCGTCAGGGCAATCTGGTGCC
Source organism: Nitrospinota bacterium (assembly GCA_016200365.1). Classification (GTDB taxonomy): domain Bacteria; phylum Nitrospinota; class Nitrospinia; order UBA9942; family UBA9942; genus JACQEW01. Next base: position 1,210 of record JACQEW010000159.1, on the reverse strand, counting down.
TTATTAAATACAGGCTGACGGATTGAACCCGATGTAAGAAAACATTTGGAGAAGATAATAGAGAGTTTTTTGAAAAATGGAAAATGATATACTGATAATCATCCCTGCCTATAATGAAGAGACGACTATAAGCAGTGTAATAAAGGGGATACGGGATAATATTCAGCCGGCAGATATCATGGTTGTGAATGATGGCTCTACCGATAAAACAGGGAGTGCTGCTAATGAAAGCGGCGCCTCTGTAATAAATCTTCCCTTTAATCTCGGATACGGGGCAGCCCTGCAAACAGGTTTTAAATACGCGATAAGGCATGGGTATAAATATGCGGTACAGATAGACGGTGATGGTCAGCATAATCCTTTTTTCCTGTCTAATCTTATAAAAGAGATAGAAAAAGGGGATGCAGATGTGGTGATAGGCTCAAGGTATATCGGAGGCAAGGGATATGATGCCCCTCTCTTGAGAAAGATAGGAATGAGGGTATTTGGCATTATTGCCTCTTTTATAACAGGACAGAAGATTACAGACCCAACTTCAGGTTATAGGGCGATAAATAACAGGGTAATAAGATTCTACGCGACTGATATATATCCGGTGGATTATCCTGACGCAGATGTTATAATAATGCTCCACCAGGCAGGATTCAGGATAAAAGAGATACCTGTAGATATGAATCCGAGCCTGACAGGCAAGTCAATGCACAGCGGATTAAAACCGATCTATTATATATTTAAAATGATGCTCTCGATATTTGTTACACTATTAAGAGAGCCGATCCAACTCACCCCCCTCTCCCCATTGGGGAGAGGGGAAGGGTGAGGGGTAATTTAATATGCCGCTGCGACAGCAGATATTTGCCATACTCATAAGTATAGGAATATTTGCCATTATCATAGAGCTTGTCAGGAAGCGAAAGCTCAGAGAGGAGTATTCATGGCTATGGCTTCTGACAGGTTTAATCCTTTTTGTCCTTGCCGCCTGGTATGACCTATTACTGGCGATTACATATTTTATAGGTGCGAGTCTTGCAACTTCCACCCTCTTTTTCTTCGGACTCGTATTTTTAATACTTATTAACCTTTATTACTCTATTAAAATATCCACTCTGGCAAATCAGATGAAAGACCTTGCCCAGGAATTGGGGATACTTAAATCAGAAGTCAGAAGACAGAAGTCAGAAGACAGAGGACAGAAGCCAGAAGCCAGAAG
>JACQEW010000166.1 GCA_016200365.1 Nitrospinota bacterium | reverse complement strand
GTATGATAAAAGGGTGGGGATAAAAAGGGTGATTAACTGGGAGCTTGTCTCGATGGCGGAATATCAGGAGTTGCTTGGGCTGCATAACAATGTAAAGGATGTCTATAATCCGCCGTATAGAGTAGTCCTTGAAAAAGAAGAGAAGGAGTTTAATAATGCAAACTCACTTATCGAATATATAATTACGGAGGGAAAGAGCGGGATAAATATCCAGAGATATAAAGGGCTGGGCGAGATGAACCCGGGGCAGTTGTGGAGCACTACTATGAATCCCGAGACACGGACACTGCTTCAGGTAAGGGTAGAAGATGCTGTAGAATCGGATGATATATTTACGGTCCTGATGGGGGACCAGGTAGAACCGAGGAGGGAGTTTATTCAAACCCATGCCTTAGAGGTGAGGAATTTGGATATATAATAACTCACAACTTACAACCAACAACCAACAACAATTATTAATTGTAAGTTGTTAGTTGTCAGTCGTAGGTTAATTATTATGCAATTATTTGAACACAAGATACCGGTAAATATCGAAGATGAGATGAAGGGGGCTTATCTCGATTACGCCATGAGCGTAATCATAGGAAGGGCGCTTCCCGATGTAAGGGACGGGCTTAAACCTGTGCACCGCAGAATCCTTTATGCCATGTATGATATGGGAAATGTCTGGAACAAGCCCTACAAGAAATCTGCGAGGGTTGTAGGAGATGTGATAGGTAAATATCATCCCCATGGAGATGTGGCTGTATACGATGCGATAGTCAGGATGGCTCAGGAATTTTCCATGAGGTATATATTGGTAGATGGACAGGGTAATTTCGGGTCTGTGGACGGCGATGCTCCTGCTGCTATGCGTTATACAGAAATCAGGATGTCCCAACTGACCCAGGGGCTTCTCGATGATATAGAAAAGGAGACGGTTAAATTTGGTCCGAATTACGATGACTCTTTAAAAGAGCCTCTTGTGCTGCCTGCCAGGTTTCCGAACCTGCTGGTAAACGGCTCTGCAGGGATTGCAGTGGGGATGGCGACAAATATACCGCCCCATAATCTATCGGAGGTGGTGGATGGAATTGTTGCAATGATAGATAAGCCGGATATATCTGTTCAGGAGTTGATGAAGAAATATATACCCGGACCGGATTTCCCAACAGCAGGTTTTATACACGGCAGGGAAGGTATAAAATCGGCTTATGAAACCGGCAGGGGGATTATCCAGATGAGGGCGAGGTCTTTTATCGAGAAGGGAAAAAAGGGGGATAGAGAGAGTATCATTATAACAGAGCTTCCGTATCAGGTGAATAAGGCGAAGCTTATCGAGAAGATAGCAGAGCTGGTAAGAGATAAAAAAATAGAGGGTATATCGGATTTGAGGGATGAATCGGACAGGGAGGGGATGCGTGCCGTTATCGAGCTGAAAAAAGGTGAAAATGGACAGGTAATACTGAATCAGTTATATAAGCAGACGCAGATGCAGGATACCTTCGGGGTAATTATGATAGCGCTGGTCAATAACCAACCGAGAGTTTTAAACCTGAAGGAGACCCTCTTTTACTTTATACAGCACAGAAGGGAGATAGTAACAAAGAGGACGGAATTTGAATTAAGGAAGGCGAATGAAAGGGCGCATATACTCGAAGGCTTAAAAATCGCCTTAGAGGATATAGACAGGGTTATTCAACTGATAAAAAAATCCAGGACGCCGCAGGAGGCAAGAGAAGGGCTTATATCCAAATTCAAGCTCGATGAGATACAGGCGAATGCAATTCTCGACATGAGATTGCAAAGGCTCACAGGACTTGAAAGACAGAAGATAATAGATGAATTAAAGGAACTGAAGGAGACTATAAAGAGATTAACCTTTATTCTGGAACATGAAGAGGAAAAGTTAAAGATAATCAAGGAGGAATTAAAGGAGATAAAGAATAAGTACGGCGATAAAAGGAGAACCGAGATAATAGATAAGGTTACAGAATTTAAGATAGAAGACCTCATCGCCGAAGAGGAGATGGTGATTACAGTATCTCATACAGGATATATAAAGAGGAATTCTATAAGTCTGTACAGGAGCCAGAGGAGAGGAGGGATTGGTATAAAGGCTATGGAGATGAAAGAGGAGGATTTTGTAAAGGACCTCTTTATAGCCTCAACCCACAGCTTCATGATGTTCTTTACGAACATAGGAAGGGTTCACTGGCTCAAGGTGCATGAGATACCCCAGGCAGGGCGGGCTGCAAAGGGAAAGGCTATTGTAAACCTCCTTCAACTGCAGGAGGGGGAGCAGGTTACGGCAATGCTCGCTGTAAAAGAATTTGCAGATGGTAAGTTTCTCATAATGACTACGGAGAAGGGGGTAATAAACAAGACTCCCCTATCGGGATTCAGTAATCCCCGCTCGGGAGGCATAATTGCCATAAGTCTCGATAAGGGAGACCAGCTCATTGCAGTGAGGCAGACCGATGGAAATAAAAATATCTTCCTTGGAACAAGGAAAGGACAGGCAATACAATTTAAAGAGGATGATGTCAGGTTAATCAGCAGGGGCGGAAGGGGTGTAAAGGGAATTGAATTGGAAGAAGACGATTCAGTAGTCGGCGTGGAGATTATAGTTCCTAATGCCACGATACTTACCGTTTCAGAAAAGGGTTATGGAAAGAGGACACCTATAGATGAATACAGGATTCAGGGCAGGGGGGGTAAGGGGATTATAAATATAAAAATCTCAGAAAGAAATGGAGAAGTGGTTGGGATAATGCAGGTGTTTGAAGAGGACGAGCTTATGATAGTCTCCTCCGATGGCACACTCATAAGACTCAAAGTAAAGGGGATTTCGGTAATCGGCAGAAATACGCAAGGGGTGAAACTGATAGATTTGAGAGAAGGGGACAGGGTGGTAAGTATCGCCAGAATCGAGGAGAAGGAGGAATAAGCAAGCAATGAGCAATGAGCAACGAGCAACGAGTCTAAAAAAGATATTCATATCACTCATTGCTCATTGCTCATTGCTTATATTTCTTTCTTGCGATGATGCCCCAAAAAAGTTATTTAATGATGCAGAGCGGGATTTGCTCGACGGCAGATACCAGCAGGCGGCAGATAAATATAATCAGATACTCGCAAAATATCCCCGCAGCGGATATGCAGATGAAGCCCTTTACAAATTAGGCGAGACATATTTTTTAAATCTCAATAATATACAGATCGCCCTCGAATATTTTTCAGAGTTGATAAGCAAAGGCAGGAGGGGCAAGGCAAGCTATAAATCGCAGCAGTATATAGCTCAGATATATGACGAGCATCTTAAAAATTATGACCGTGCAATTGTAGAGTATCATAAACTTACGAGCGACTTTAAAAAGTGGGGGAATACGGATGTTAATCAATACAACATTGCAATGTGCTATTTTAAAAAAGGGGATTATGAGCAGGCAGCCACAGAATTTAAGGTTTTCTTAGAGAAGCACCCTGAGAGTGAACTCTCTCCGGATGCCCTTTACCAGTTTTCAAATTGTAAATATCTTATCAGGAAATATAATGAGGCAATAGTGGGCTATAAGAAACTTATAGAAACCTATCAAGGCAGCAGGTATGTCGTAGATGCAAAGTATGGAATCGGTATATGCCTTGAGGAGCAGGAGAAGTTAAAGGAGGCGCTTTCGATTTATAATGAGATAAAGGACCTTCATGCGAATAGAGCGATGCTTGGAAAAAAAATTGAGGGATTGGAAAAAAGACTGAGGGAACGGGGAAGATGATTTACAATTTACAATTTACGATTTGGGATTTTTAAAATCGTAAATCTAAAATCGTAAACCGTAAATCTAAATATGATAGATATACACCTGCTAAGAGAAAATATAGACATGGTTGCTGAAGGGCTGAAAAAAAGGGGAGAAGATATAGACCTGACCGCGGTTTTAAAAATGGATGAAGATATGAGAGGTCTTTTGAAAGAGTCGGAAGGGCTTAAGCGCCGGCGAAATGCAGTGTCGGATACAATAGGCGAATTAAAAAAGAAAGGACTCGGGGCAGAAAAAGAAATGCTTGAGATGCGGGAGGTGTCTCAGAGGATAAAAGAGCTTGATGCAAAAACAAAAGAACTCTCTGCAGAGATAAATAAAAGGCTGTTGAATATTCCAAATATACCCCATGCCTCGGTTCCAGTTGGAAGGTCGCCAGAGAATAATATAGAGGTGAGGAAATGGGGAGAGCCGGGGGAATTCAAATTCCCGGTGAAGTCTCATATAGAACTGGGAGAGAAATTCGGAATACTTGATTTTCAGCGGGCGTCGAAAATAACGGGGGCAGGATTTGTTGTATACAAAAATAACGGGGCAAGACTGGAGAGGTCGCTTATAAACTTCATGCTGGACATCCATGTTAGAGGGCATGGATATGTAGAAATCTCTCCGCCTTTTATGGTAAACAGAGAGAGCGCTACAACTACGGGAAATCTCCCAAAATTTGAGGCTGATCTATTCAAGGTAGATGAAGGGGATTATTATCTGGTGCCTACAGCGGAAGTTCCGGTTACGAATATTCATAGAGAAGAAATTCTTTCAGAGGAGATGCTTCCAATTTGTTATGTATCGTATACCCCGTGCTTTAGAAAAGAGGCAGGTTCATGGGGACAGGATACACGGGGACTTATAAGACAGCATCAATTCGATAAGGTGGAGTTAGTGAAATTTGTCCAGCCTGAAAACTCATACAATGAGCTGGAAAAACTCTTGAATGATGCAGAGGATGTTCTTAAAAGATTGGAGCTTCCCTATAGAGTAATAACCCTTTGCACAGGGGATATGGGATTCTCATCTGCAAAGACCTACGATATAGAGGTCTGGATACCGTCGCAGGAAAAATACAGGGAGATTTCTTCCTGCAGTAATTTTGAGGATTTTCAGGCAAGGAGGGGTAACATCAAGTATAAATCAAAGGATGGCGGGAAACCTCGATTTCTCCATACATTGAACGGCTCTGGCCTTGCGGTAGGCAGGACCCTTATAGCAATTCTTGAGAATTATCAGCAGGAGGATGGAAGCGTAGTTGTCCCTGATGTGTTAAGACCGTATATGGATGGGATAGAAAAAATAGTTAATAGTTGAAAGTTATAAGTTATCAGTTAGTATTTAGGGAGGGATGGCCGAGCGGTTTAAGGCACCGGTCTTGAAAACCGGAGGATGAAAGTCCCGTGAGTTCGAATCTCACTCCCTCCGCCAGAATTAACTAACAACTAACAACTAACAACTTATAACTTATAACAAAAAATATTCATCGGTTGTTAGTTGTAAGTTATGAGTTGTTAGTTAAGAATGGAGAGGTGGCCGAGCGGCTGAAGGCAACCGCCTGCTAAGCGGTTGTGGGGCTAAAACTCCACCGAGGGTTCGAATCCCTCCCTCTCCGTCAGAAAATAAGCAATG
>JACQEW010000169.1 GCA_016200365.1 Nitrospinota bacterium | reverse complement strand
TTACTCAATAAAAAGAGAGGAGTATGGGATATAATGGAGGCATCAATACGAAAATTATATCCCTCGCTAAATTATCTCTTTTATCAAAAGCCATTGCACATAGCATTTGTATAATTGTCGGACAGCCTGGAAGGGGTGGGGTGAGGGGGATTTTCATATTTCTTTGTGAGCCGAAGGCTCATGAGTGTTTCAAAAATAGTGTTTCAGGAGAAGGTTGCACATCATGGATATCACAAATTTTTTCCTCGCAATAATCCCGATATTCGTGGCTATAGATGCCATAGCCGTTCTGCCTATATTTATTAATATGACCGAAGGAGTATCTGCTGCTGAAAAAAAGGTCATACTCAAACAATCCGTAATTACCGCTTTTATAGTAAGCTTATGCTTTCTTGCAGTGGGAAAATTTATCTTCGGCGCACTCGGAATAACGGTTTCGGACTTTAAGATTGCAGGAGGGATTGTCCTGCTTGTTATTGCAATAAATGATCTCCTTTTCCCCGGGAAAAGGAGGAGCTATGAAGGGTCTTCAATAGGTGTAGTGCCGCTTGGTATGCCGTTAATCGTAGGTCCCGGCGTGTTGACGACCATTATTATTTTGGTAGATACTTACGGTTATCTCCCTACACTCTTCTCCATCCTGTTCAATCTATTCATAGTATGGATAGCCTTTAATAACTCCGATAGGATAATAAAAATACTGGGGGAGAATGGTGCAAAGGGCTTTGCAAAGGTTATGAGTATCTTCCTCGCAGCAATCGCCGTGATGATGATAAGGAGAGGGATATTTGAGCTGGTTAAATAGCCATTAACGCTAAAACTGTTAATCCACCCTCTGTCATGAGGATATGAACATGAGGGTGAAATTTAAGGTCTCTGCCAAAGGTATGAACTACTGCCAATATACCAGGAACTGCATCAGAACTTTTACTCTGGAGAACCTCCAGAGCAGATTTGGATGCACAGTCCATCATAACCTTTATCAAAGTGCGACCTTTGAATATTATATCCCGAAGTCCTTCGGGTATGGTAAAAACTATATGACGGTGGGCAACATTAATGGCTCTCATCTACTGTCTTGTCTACCCATTTGTCTACATACTTCTTTCCACAGGAGGTGCAGAAACGACTCTTACAGGTAAATGGAACTCTTTTCTTCGTTCCGCACTTCGTGCAGATATACTCTGCTGCATACCCATTGGAAGGGTCTTTGTCATCCGAGCATCTTCTCTACAGATTCAACAATCGAATCCCAATGAGAAGATTCGTATCTCATTGATAACTCTTGCTTTAGAGGCTTCCAATGGTCATGGAATATTGATTTTATTAAGTTAGCTGGCAGTTAGCCAAATAATACCATTAATTTCAAATGGTTGCAAAGAGCAATTTTTATAATTTCCTATACATGAACAAAAACCTGATTTAACGCAAAGACGCAAAGGACGCTCGCTGGTTCAGGCTTGTAGCCCCGTATTTAATACGGGGTTCAATCTAAAAGATTGAACCAGCAGGGAGGTTTTAAAATCTGTGTTAATATGTGTAATCTGTGGATTAATTAAGTTTATTCATTTTAGTTTATTCATTTTTTGTTTGCAAAATTAAGTATTTTCTGTTATATAATTCAAAATCTGATTATTAGGTAATCCGATTCTTTAAACTTGATGGAATAAGTTTTTACACAAAAGGAGGTTTTATTATGCTTCATGTGGAGAGCATTAAAAAGATATATGCCGGTTATTCTAATGTATACGATGTAATATTCAAGCAGTTCTTTTATCCGAGACAGAGGCATGTAATAGGCACAATGAATATAAGTCCGGGCGATAAGGTGCTGGATGTTGGGGTTGGAACCGGATTATCTCTGCCTCTTTATCCGTCCTCCTGCAATGTCATGGGAATAGACCTTTCTGCCGAGATGCTGAAGAAGGCAAAGAAAAAGATTGATAAATACAAGCTCACCCATATTGACCTGATGGAGATGGACGCATCGAATCTCCAATTTGACGATAATACCTTTGACCATGTAATAGCGACCTTTGTGATAAGCGTTGTCCCTGACCCTGTTAAGGTTATAGCGGAGATGAAGAGGGTCTGTAAAAAAACAGGCAAGATTGTAATCGTAAATCATTTCCAGAGCAGTAATAAATTTGTTGCAAAGATAGAAGAATTTATAAACCCAATCTGCTGCAAAATCGGATGGCGGTCAGACCTTTCGCTGGATGAATTGGCGAGTAATGCCGACCTGGAGATAAACCATAAATACAAACTGAAGAAATTTGATCTCTGGAAGGTTGTGTTTGCAGTAAATAATAAACCCTGCTAAATAAATGGAACACGGATTTCACAGATGAGACGGATTAACGCAGATGACATTTCTATAAAAATCCGTTTTTTCTGCGTAACCTGCGTTATATTTTCATTTTATATCCATGCCCATCTCCATAAAAAACCTCCTCCTATTTCTTCTGCTATCTCTCTTTTGTTTCACCTTATCGGCAACAGGTGGTGAAAGTCTTAAAAACTTGCCCTTTAACGAAGGTGAAGACCTCGTATATGAAATAAGCTGGTTCGGTATCCCTGCCGGAACAGGCAGGCTCCATGTAAATGAAAAGACTGTAAAGGATGGGAAAGAGGTGTTTCATATTGACTATTCTGCGGTATCTTCCGATTTTCTTTCCAGTTTTTACAGGGTGGAGGATAGGGCAGAAACCTTTATGGATTCCGCTGGTTTGTTTCCATGGAGCTTCAAACTTAAAATCAGGGAAGGCAGAACCAAAAGAGATGTAGAGACAGTATTCGATCAGATAGGTCATAAGGCTGCATTTAAGAAGGATAAGGATGAGCCTGTAGAGGTCTCCATACCCCCTGCTGTTCAGGACGCATTCTCCTCCCTTTATTATCTCAGAACAAAAAATCTCATTATCGGTGAAAAAGTAATCATAGATGTATTTGAGGATAAAAAGAGCTGGCAGGTGGAGGTGCATGTCCTTAAAAAAGAAAGGATAAAAATCTACTCTGAAGAAGTAGATACAATCCTTGTCAAGCCCTTATTAAAATATGAAGGCATATTTCAGAGAAAGGGGGATGTATATATCTGGCTGACAGACGACGAAAAAAAAATCCCTGTTCAGTTAAGGACAAAGGTCATAATAGGCTCTGTATATGCAAAAATTATAAGTATGAATGGTGTTAAAGTAATTACATCGGCGAGATGAATTTCTTTGTCAATCTTTCCGGTATCCTCGTCGGCTTAAGGGACTCGCTTTTCAGGGCAGCCAATAATATTCTCCCGCTTACTAAAAGCTGCCCGCTCTCTTTATTAATTATCTCATGCTCAAAGGTAATAGTGGCGCCTTTAATTTCAACAACCTTTGTTCTCATTAAAATCGGCTCGTCATATCTGGCTGAGGCATGATAGTCAATCTCTGCCCGCCGCACCGCAAAGATAACGCCTTCTTTCTTCAAATCAGCTACGCTGTATCCAGTGTCACGGATAAGCTCTGTCCTGCCCTTTTCCATCCATGCAAGGTAGACAGCGTAATAGACAACACCCTCGGCATCGGTGTCAGCATAAATAGGACGAATGATAAATTCATTAGTCATAATCTAATAGAACAGTAGAGTAGAGACAGATTCCCTGAATTTTCGTTCATTTCATCTGTCCCCCTCGTCAAACCGTGCATGCGGTTTTCCCGCACACGGCTTACCGACAAGCTTCATCTCAAGCTTTCG
>JACQEW010000168.1 GCA_016200365.1 Nitrospinota bacterium | reverse complement strand
GTAAACAGGCAGGCGAAGAGATAAATCAAATTAAAAAGGATATAGAGTTGTGCAATAAAGAAAAAAGGGAAAAAGAGAGGGGAGTAGAGATTGAAAAAGACCATCTATCCAAGACAAAGACGAAACTTTCTGCCGTAAAGACAAATGAGGAATATTCGGCAATCCTTAAAGAGACGGGCAACATTCAGGAGAAGATAAAAAAGCTGGAAGATGAGGAGTTGTCCCTCATGGAATTAGTAGAGGAGAAGCAGAGATTATTAAAGGAGAAAGAAAAAACCTTAAAGGAAGAGGAAAAGAAATTTCAGGAGATAAAAGGAGAAAAGGAAAAGGAGATAGAGGGGCTGAAAAATCTTTTGAAGGAAAAACAGGTGCAGAGAGAACCTCTCAGCGCTTCCATAGATAAAAAGATTTTTCAAGATTATGTAAAGGTATCTAATAATAGGGACGGAATGGCAGTGGTAAGATTTTCAGACGGGATATGCCAGGGGTGCTTTTTAGGTCTCCCGCCTCAACTGGCAAGCGAGATAAGGAGAAATGAAGAGATTATAAAATGTCCACACTGCCAGCGTGTGCTTTACTGGACAGGAGAGTAAAGTCTAAGAGATTAAGAGTCTAAAAGTCTAAAAGTTTAAATCATTAGATTTTTATAATTTACTCTTAGACTCTTAGACTTTTAGTCTGTATTATTTGCTGGAGCAGATGGATGATCGCTGGGGCTACATCCTCAGAGGAAAGTCCGGACTCCACAGGGCAGGGTGCTTCGTAACGCGAAGGAGGGGCGACCCTACGGAAAGTGCCACAGAAAACATACCGCCTGCCCGCCTATGGCGGGAGTGAAGAGTTAAGAGTGAAGAGTGATAAGTTTTACTTTTCACTTGTAACTTTTAACTCTAAACTCCGAGGCGTCAGCCTCGGTGGGTAAGGGTGAAAAGGCGAGGTAAGAGCTCACCGCTCCGGTGGTGACATCGGAGGCATGGAAAACCCCACCCGGAGCAAGGCTAAATAGGAAGGCGATAGGACTGCCCGTCCGATGCCTTCGGGTAAGCCGCTAAACCTTTATGGCAACATAAAGGGCAGATAAATGATCATCGAAGACAGGATCCGGCTTATAGTCTGCTCCAGCATACTTAATCTCCTTCCATAAAAGCAAGCCAGATCTTTTTTATTGACATTTCTTAAATTGGATATATATTATAGCCATACTTCGCAGTCTCCAAGTCCAACATAACAAAAGAGAAAAAAGCCATGAAAAAACCCTATATTTTTGCAGTTACTATATTTTTTAATTTTAATGTGAAAGGAGGTGTGAGTTATGAGCAAGTTTAGGAAATCACGGGGCTTAGTATTTCATCTCAGGCGGTTTTTATGTATAACTTTATCTATTTGCATTGTGCTGATGGGGCTCCCGGTTAAATCACAGGCAGAGTCTGTTATAAATATTAAAGTGGATACCCTCAGAGAATTAAGAACTATCACATCAACCCTTGAAAGAATCACGGGTATCCTCGAAGAATTTAAGATTATCACCCCAAATATGAGAGAAAAAATTGCTGGCACCCTTCAAGAATTAAAAGCCATCCTATCAACTCTTGAAAAAATCATGAGCCTGCTTGAAGAATTTAAAGACATCACATCAACTCTTGAAAGAATAATGTATGCCCTTGAAGAATTAAAAACCATTACACCTACCCTTGAAAAAGGTATGGATATTCTTAACAATTTAAAGACTGCCAGACTGACTCCTGTAAAATCTCTTGAAGAAGTCATGAATACCCTCAAGGAATTAAAGACTATCAAACCGGCACTTGAAAAAATCAGGAATAACCTTGAAGAATTGAAGGCTAATCGGGGCGCTGTAACCCCAGACCTTGAATCAAAAATCAGAGGAAACCTTGCAACATTGAGAACCATCACGCCGCCTCTTGATAGAAAAATCTGGAATAATCTGGCCCAAATCTCCGCAGAGATAACGCCTGCACCGACTACTGTTACCAGACCGGCTCCTACCCCGGAACCGACCCAGCCGCCTCCTGCTCCTGTAGATTCAGGGATGGGGGTGGGCGGTGTTTTACTTGTCGGCGGGCTTATTGCGGGTGCCGTTGCTGTTGCAGCAGCCGCAGCCGGTGGATTAGGTACAACAAGCACAAGCAGCGGTTGTTCGAGTGGTTATGTGCCCTGTGGCAGCACTGGTAAATGCTGCCCAGATTCAGCCACCTGGCATTGCCCTGAAGGATGCTATACGATAAGTAAGTTTTTTTTCGGAGGTAAGTGTAACGATGGAAGTAGCCCTGTACAATGTCATCCAAAACCCTCAATTTTCAATGGGAATTTACAGACCCTTAGAATGCCAGAATCAGGCTTAACTCTCCTTGGCTCAAATTTGTCACTTGCTTCAGGCTTTTTCAAAACTGAATTTGGAATCCTTGGGGCATGTTCGGGTGACAACAGCATGCTTAACACTACTCTGGGGTTACAAGTCAAGGGTGAATACAGCAGGAAGCGGGGACAATTTATATTCTCGCCTTTTATCCAATTGCAGCATCAGCAAAACAGGGGTTTGTCGGAGTTTGTTAATGATAATGTTTATGTATATACAACAACTCTCTACGGAATGGATATACTTTATGTCCCCTATAACCTGACCTTAAGC
>JACQEW010000167.1 GCA_016200365.1 Nitrospinota bacterium | reverse complement strand
ATGTCATGCAGCAGCGCCCCTATTCCTAATGTCTTCAGCTCAATCTCGCTGTATCCCATGTGCCTGCCAAAGGCAAGGCATAGTATACATACATTTATAGAGTGAAATGAGGTGTATTCGTCTTTACTTTTTATCTGGCTTAGGCATAAGAGGGCATCTCTATTCCTCATTATGCTGTTTGCCATGTTATCCACCGCCTTCCTGGCATCTCCCGATGATATGCTCTTGCCCATCCTGACATCCTGCATTACATTCCTTATTACATCCTTTGCTTCACTGTGTGCCTTTGTTGCCTGTTTTATTTCTTCCTGAAATTTTACCTTGTCTTCAGGGGGAGACTCTCTTTTTAATGCCTCCTGAATGGTCTCTTTCATTTCCTGTTCTGTCTTCTTGTCAGCTTCTGCTGCAGGAATAGATGTTTTTACATCCTCGCCTTTGTCCGTATCTATGTAGACATGGTTGCAGTATCTTCTTATCTTTTCTATCTGTTTGTCCGTCTTGACGAGAAATTTGTGAAATAGAAATCCTGTCTCGAGCCACGGACGGTCAAAGTCGCAGACATACATCCCTTCTTTTAAATCACGAACCGATACTTTTTTGATCATGGTATTGTAAACCCATAGCGCTAATCCCCCTTAACAAAGGGGGTTAGGGGGTTGTATGCTGATGTTTTTGAAATTCAGGAGCTCTACTTCCATCTCTACCTTGCTTATTGACCCGCACATTACAAGCAGCTCCCCTATCCTGTAGTGAGTCTTTCCTTTGCTGTCTGTAATTATCTTTATCTCCTCTTTATTCAGCAGCCCAAGGCTTACTGATGTTTCTTCAAATCCCATATCCGTCTCCCTCATGTAATCCATTATCTTCGATACATCTCCATAGGTTAAATACCCCTTCCCGATGGCGCTGACTGCACTCATAACATTATCATCCCGTTGAAATTCGAGTGCAAAGTTCAGCTCGTCTTCGCTTATCTTTTCTATCTTTATCAGGTATTCTCCGAATAGCATGACACTTTTTACCCTCCTTTCTTCATCCCTCCATTGCCAAATCTCTTAATCCCCCTGTCAATATTGTTTGCCAAATGGATAAATGAATCGAAGTCAAGCGATTGCAGGATTTTTTGCTCGGCAGCCGTAAAAATATACCCATGCTCAACGGAAGCCTTAACGATAGACCTCTTTGCGAGATCTCTGAAATCGTCGTCAGTAACAAGCCTTCCAAGAAATTTTTCTACCGAATCCTGTGCCATAAAAATATAAAGGAGAAAGGGAGAAGAGGGGGGAAATGGAGAAAAAGATTATTTTTTTATTATTTTTTCTCCTTATTCTCCATTTCCCCATTTCTCCTTAATCTTTTCTCTTTGTTTATAAATAATAGCAAAAGTAGTGCCAATTGGTAATGTGTTGCAAATCAAGGGGATATATTAGGAAGGAGTAATTTTTATTGTCCCTTTAAACCACATTTGTCCTGAATGGGGACAGAACATCGCAAAATTATCAATGATTTTTCTTATTATTTTCTCACACAAAGTCACAAAGGGCACAAAGAAAAGAATTATAGATTAGAAGATTACAAATTAAAAGATTTAATCTTTCAATCTTTTAATCTTTTTGGTTCTTTCCTTTGAGGCTTTGTGTCTTTGTGTGATTATTTATGTTCTTTTGCATTGATATCGCTGCATCGTCCAGCCCAATGACAGGCTGCCACTTTCTCGGCCCGCTTGTTTTGCAAGGTAAAACCGGTATCCTGTGGACCGCCTGCTGCCGGATCGCTGTTCCAGCACCATAACATCACACCTTGATTCCACTCTCCGTTTAAGGCATCCAGCCAGAAATCCAGAACCATAGCCTGAATATTTTCGTCAGGCAGACTGGCGTAAATACCGGCTCCCTGCCATTCCCATGGTTTGAGCTGTGCTCCATAGAATGAAGGAATGCCCACCTCCGCAATCCATAAGGGTTTTTTATACTGCATGCCGATTGCCTTGAGATCGTCCACCACCTTTCTGATGTGCAGTGTCATAGCATCCCGCTCCGGCTTATCACCCAGTGAAGGATAAAGTGTAAGCGCAATACTGTCTAAAAGCTCCCAATGACTGAATTGCTTAATACCCTCGATATTATGCGCTGCATAAGTAAGCTTCCCTTTAAAACGGTTGCGAATATCTGCAATAAGCGGCTGCCAGAATGTCAAATGAGCAGTGTGATTAAGCTCGGTGCCTATCACCAAAATATCTACCCTCTCCTTGCGGGCAATGTCTGCATAGTGTTCGATAGCTTTTGTATAGTTATCAAACCACTGCCTCCAGCTTAAATCATCCGCCATCTTTATATTACCAGCCCAGTTATTCGGGACAAGAATTTGCGGCTTAAGCACCACCTTAAAGCCCAATGCCTTTGCATAATCAGCCACAAGCCTTGCATCATCATACGAGTAATCTGATTTTGGAAGCCCCTGATACCCTTCAATGCCGATAATTACCGCTATGTCGTTATCTCCCATAATTCTGTCTGTTGCGCTGAAATCAGGCT
>JACQEW010000172.1 GCA_016200365.1 Nitrospinota bacterium | reverse complement strand
TCAAGACCTTATGTCCTGATAGGACAAATGCCCTGACACCGGAAGGGACAATCGCTACCCTGTATTCATCCGCCTTAATCTCTTTTGGTATACCGATTATCATAAATATGTCTTAATCTAACAAAATATATGATAAAATTCAATTAATGATACAAAATAAACTTCTCCACTTATACCGCACACCTGCCCTTTCTTCTTATAAAAGGAATATCCTTTTGAAAACGGTCAGGGAAAGGATAAATCCTGATATTGAGGCAATCGAGACTGAGTTTTGCTTCAATATAGATGTATCAGAACCCATTACAAATGAGGAGCTTAATACTTTAAGGTGGCTCCTTTCGGAGACCTTTGAACCAGAGAATTTCTCAGATAAAAGTTTTTTAACTCAAAATCCCCCCTCTCCCCCCTTTGAAAAAGGGGGGCGGGAGGGATTTATTGTTGAAGTTGGTCCCCGAATGAACTTTACGACTGCATGGTCAACCAATGCTGTTTCTGTCTGCCATGCCTGCGGACTGACAAAGATTAAGAGAATAGAGAGGTCGAGGAGGTATTTAATCAGAAGTCAGAAGTCAGAAGTCAGAAGTCAGAATTTATCGGAATTTATTAATCTTGTTCACGATAGGATGACGGAATGTCAATATCCTGAATCCCTCGAGACATTCGAGTCAGGAATTAAACCTGAGCAGGTATACACCATTCCGCTCGTAGAGGTAGGCAAGTCCGCACTTATAAATATTAGCAGGAAGATGGGTCTGGGATTCGATGATTGGGATATTGATTATTACTACAACCTGTTTGTAAAGGAGCTTAAAAGAAATCCGACCAATGTTGAATGCTTTGATTTAAGCCAGTCCAACAGCGAACACTCCCGGCACTGGTTTTTCAGGGGCAGGCTTATCATTGATGGGAAAGAGATTCCTGAAAGCCTGATGCAGATTGTTAAGGAGCCGTATAAAAGAAATCCAAATAACAGCGTTATTGCATTCAAGGATAATTCAAGCGCTATTAAAGGATATAAAATTCGCACTATTCTCCCCTCACCCGCCGCCCTCACCCCAACCCTCTCCCAGAGGGAGAGGGAGAGAGGGGCAAGGGGAGAGGGAGGAATGGAAGCAGGTGCTTCTCGATTCAGGGAAAAGGAAGTTACATATAATATAATCTTTACTGCCGAGACACACAATTTCCCTTCGGGCGTCGCCCCTTTCCCGGGGGCAGAAACAGGGACAGGCGGCAGAATCAGGGATGTCCATGCAACAGGAAGGGGGGGACTTGTTGTTGCAGGGACAGCAGCCTATTGTGTCGGCAATCTCCAGATTCCTAATTATCCACTTCCGTGGGAAGACAACTCATTCAGCTACCCCAAAAATCTTGCATCACCCCTCCAGATAGAGATAGAGGCAAGCAATGGTGCATCAGATTATGGAAACAAATTCGGGGAGCCTATCATTCAGGGATTCACACGTTCATTTGGACTTAAACTTCCGGATGGAGAGCGGAGGGAATGGATAAAACCTATAATGTTTACAGGCGGAGTCGGGCAGATGGATTCGTGGCATACCGAGAAAGGCTTACAGGAGAAGGGGATGGCAGTGGTAAAAATAGGCGGTCCTGCCTATCGCATCGGAATGGGGGGCGGCGCTGCATCGAGCATGATTCAGGGAGAAAATATAGAGGAGCTGGATTTCAACGCTGTTCAGCGAGGTGATGCGGAGATGGAGCAGAAGCTGAACAGGGTCATACGGGCATCTGTTGAGATTGGCGATGAAAATCCAATAGTAAGTATTCACGACCAGGGTGCAGGCGGGAACTGCAATGTGGTTAAGGAAATCATATATCCTGCCGGTGCAAAAATTAACATAAGAAAAATAATAGTTGGCGATAATACCTTATCCGTCCTTGAGATATGGGGTGCAGAGTATCAGGAACAGGATGCGCTCTTAATACATTCAAGTAAAATAGAGATGTTCAAAAAACTATGCGAAAGGGAAAAACTTCCTGTTGCAATAATAGGAGAGATAACAGGGGATGGCTGTATTATTCTTTATGATGAGAAGGACGGCTCGATTCCTGCAAATCTCAATCTTGAAAAGATTTTAGGCGATATGCCGCAGAAGACTTTTAACCTTGAGCGTATCCCTATAAAAACACAACCCCTTAAATTTACAGTAAACAGTAAGCAGTATGCAGTAAGCAGCAAAGAAACTGCCTACTGCCTACTGCCTACTGCCTACTTCATAAGGGATGCCCTTGATAAAGTTCTCAGGCTCGTTTCTGTAGGCTCAAAGAGATTTCTGACAAGCAAGGTGGACAGGTCTGTTACAGGACTGATAGCCCAACAGCAATGCGTAGGTCCCCTTCACCTCACTGTTTCCAATGTGGCTGTCATAGCCCAGAGTCATTTTGGATTGACAGGCGCAGCAATATCAATTGGCGAACAGCCCATCAAGGGACTTATTAATCCGTCTGCAATGGCAAGGATGAGTGTCGGCGAGGCATTGACAAATATTGTATGGGCGAAGATAAGCTCGCTTGAAGATATAAAATGTTCCGGCAACTGGATGTGGGCAGCGAAGCTCCCCGGAGAGGGTGCAAGACTCTACGATGCCGCAGTTGCCATGAGGGATATTATGTTTGAGCTTGGTATTGCTGTGGATGGAGGTAAAGACAGTCTTTCAATGGCAGCACAGGTTCCCCTCACCCAACCCTCTCCCAAAAGGGGAGAGGGGAGTGGTGGAGTGGAGCTTGTAAAATCTCCCGGAACACTTGTCATTTCTGCCTACGCCACATGCCCGGACATTACAAAAACCGTTACACCCGATTTAAAGATGCCGGGTAAGAGCAAATTAATCTATATAGACTTAGGAAATGGTAAAAATCGTTTGGGCGGTTCAGCCCTTGCACATTGCTATAAACAGATTGGCGATGAATCTCCTGATGTAGATAACCCTAAATTACTCAAAAATACATTTAATGTCGTTCAGAATTTAATAGACAGAGAATTGATACTATCGGGGCATGACAGGAGTGACGGCGGGCTTATTGTAACCCTGCTTGAGATGGCATTTTCGGGAAATTGTGGGATAGAAATCAAGATGCAAGATGCAAGATGCAAGATGCAAGACATAATGTCAGTCTTATTTTCAGAAGAATTGGGATTGGCAATTGAGTATCTTGCGGAGAATGAAAAAGAGATAATTGCTGAACTTAAAAAATATAATATTCCATATCAAATTATTGGAATTTCCACTGCAGAAAAAAGAATTGATGTCAGGTTTAATAATGAATCTATATTAAGTGAAGATATGAGAGTTCTCAGAGCAATATGGGAGGAGACGAGTCATCAACTAAATATGCTCCAGACAAACCCTGAATGTATTCTTGAGGAAAAAGAGGCTATTTATGATAGACAAGGACCATCATATAAAATTACATTCACCCCGTTAGAAAGCCCCGCCATATATTGTGATGATAGTATAGACCCACTTAAAAGCAGTGTTAAAACTCAGTCCTTTCTAACGGGGTTCACCCCGGAACAAACACCCCTAACTCCCACTACCCCCCCTTTAATAAAGGGGGGAAGAAGGGGGGTTAAGCCTCCTGTAGCAATAATCCGTGAAGAGGGGAGTAACGGCGACAGGGAGATGGCTTCGGCATTTTACATGGCAGGGTTTGAGCCGTGGGATGTAACAATGACGGATTTATTGAATGACAGAATAACCCTATCGCAATTTAAAGGCATTGCCTTTGTAGGAGGCTTCAGTTATGCCGATGTCCTCGATTCCGCAAAAGGATGGGCAGGGGTAATAAGATTCAATAAAAAACTCTACGAGCAATTTCAGAAATTTTATCACAGGGCAGATACATTCAGTCTCGGTGTATGCAACGGCTGTCAATTAATGGCTCTGCTCGGATGGGTTCCGTGGCAGGGCATAGCAGATAAATTTCAACCGAGGTTCATTCATAACAAATCAGGCAGACTGGAATCACGGTTTGCCGCAGTAAAAATTCTCGAAAGCCCTGCTGTAATGCTGAAAGACATGGATAGCTCTGTTTTAGGAGCATGGGTAAATCACGGAGAGGGTTTTGCCCATTTCACCGATGAAAAAATGCGAAAGGAAGTCCTTGATAAAAAACTTGCGCCTGTCAGATATGCAGATGACAGCGGTGAGATTACAGAAAAATACCCCTTCAACCCAAACGGCTCACCCCTCGGCATTGCATCCCTTTGCACACCCGACGGCAGACACCTTGCCATGATGCCCCACCCGGAAAGGACATTCCTTAAATGGCAGTGGGCATGGATGCCAGAGGATATGAAAAAGAGCCTCAAGGCTTCCCCCTGGCTCAAGATGTTCCAGAATGCAAGAGAGTGGTGTGATGGAAAATAATCCCCCGCTGGTTTTTAGTTACTTATCAATCAAATTCTTTGCAAAATGGCAAGAAAAATTAACGGAAGTGAGAGGAAGGTTTCTTCACTACTATAACCTTTTCCGACTCGTTCGGGTTAGGATATAATGATTGGGTTCAGCGATGTGCGGTAGCACGCTCATTAGAATGGGTTGTTAAATGCACCTTTGTTTTATGCTGTCAATATTTCTTGTTGAAATGGAAGTTTATTGATTAATAGCTGCTTCAGTGCAATCTTCTTGCTGGCATTATCTATATCAATTCCAACTATATTACCATCAGAATCATAGTCAACTACTACCCCCTCAGATATTTCTACACTATCGGCACTTGTTTTTTCAGATAGATCTATATATAACGAATCTGTATCTGGATAGTAATTTAACCTCATTTTTTAAACCTCCTGTCAGGGAATGAATTATGTATTGTTAATTTATCTTCCAATGTTACTACTCTAATTATTCTGTTGTCAAATTCTTCAACCTGCCCCCAAAATCTATATCTGTTACCTTCTTGTTTTTCAACTTTAATTGGGTTTTCAACTATTTTACAACACCATTCTTTTTTAATATATGGTCGTTTGCGAAGAACTTCATTTAGAAAATAGTCGGTAAATTTATATTTTTCCATTTACGGATTTTTTTGAATACTTCTTCTCCTGAGTATTGTCGCCACCTTGCCGCTTCTTATTTCTTCAACCCTCTTTTCCGCCTCTACAGCCCACAGTTTGTCAATCTCCTTTTGAGTTGGATGCAAGCTTTGCAGGAGCTTGTCAACAAGCTGTGTCCTGATATCAACCGGGAGCGAAACCTCTTCGTTAAAAAGTTCATCTGTTTTTATCATATATGACCTCTTTTTAATGTAGATTTTTTATAAAAGTATACCATATTTTTTGGAAATATGACTTCATTACATTTCATTATATTGGGCTAACAAGTTATTATATACTTTCTGTCTTTTACCCCGTTAGAAAGCCCCGCCATTTATGGCGAGGATGATATAAAAAGTCTTAATTCCTTATAGAAAGGGCGGGGTTTAAAGCCCTGTCCTTTCTAACGGGGTTTACTACTCCTGAATCAAAAAAAACACAATATTGTATGAGAGCCTTGCATATATCTTATTTCAGGGCAGATTATAGAATCTAAGAAGGCAGGCTGTCAATAGGAATTTGGGAGAAAGTATTTAGGGCAAAAATAAGTTTGACTTTATGTATCCTCCTCTATTAGTATCATTTCAAATATGCAAAAAAAGCCGGGATTATTTTTGATAGACGGTTCTTCATATATCTACAGGGCATTCTTTGCCTTGCCCCGCCTCTCCAATTCAAAGGGATTGCCGACAAACGCCGTTTACGGCTTTGCACGGATGCTCTTAAAGATTATAAAGGATGAAAAACCCGATTATCTCGCTGTTGTCTTCGATTCAAAAGGAGAGACCTTCAGGCACAGGGAGTATGCAGAATACAAATCGCACAGACCGGAAATGCCCGATGAGCTTGTGCCGCAGATTCCCTATATACGGCAATTGGTGGAAGCCTTTAATATATCCATCTTTCAGAAAGAGGGATATGAGGCGGACGATTTGATAGGGACTGCTGTTACTGCCGCTGAAAATAAAGGCTTCGATATAACAATCGTAAGCGGCGATAAGGACATGCTCCAGCTGATAACTTCCAATGTGAAGATGCTGGATACGCTTAAAAATAAGGTCTATAAGGAGAATGAGGTTATAGAAAAATTCGGCGTGGGTCCCGATAAGGTGGTTGAGGTTATCGGACTTATGGGAGATTCATCGGACAATATACCCGGCGTCCCGGGAATAGGCGAAAAGACTGCTGCATCTCTTATAAAGGAGTTCGGGAGCATCGAGAATCTCCTTAAAAATTTAGATAAGGTAGGCAAGCCTTCCCTGAGAGAAAAACTTAAAAACCATACCGAGCAGGCGCTTTTAAGCAGACGGCTGGCAGTGATTAACAGGGATATTGAATTGGATACGCCGATAGAAGATTTGAAATTAAAGGATGTTCATAACGATAAATTAATCGCCCTTTTAAGTGAGCTTGAATTCTCCACACTTTTAAACCTGTCCCCGCATGTTTTAAGCGGGGAAGAGATGACAACCGGCGAAGGGCAAGAGGCAAGTTTTTCTTTACCTACTAACGGCGATTATCGGGCAATTGGCGATAAAAATGATTTTGAGGAATTGTTAAGGCGCATTGAATCATCCCATGTAATGGCTTTATGTGTAGCGGCAACCCATGAAGAGCCTATGAGGGCTGAAATTACAGGTATCTCTATATTGCTCAAGCCCCTGAATGATGCTATCAGGGGCAAGCCACATGAAGCGGTTTACATACCTCTAATCGGCGCATCCGAACAAAGCCCCCTCACCTCACCTCTCCCCTTTGGGGAGAGGGATAGGGTGAGGGGAATGGATAAACATTATGTATTGGAGAAATTGAAACCCATTTTTGAAAATGGGCGCATCAAAAAGTATGGCCATGATATAAAGTATGATGCAATAGTCCTTTCAAAAGAGGGGCTTGATTTGAAGGGCATAGAATTTGATGCCCTGATTGCCTCTTATCTGATAAACCCCTCGGAAATCAGGGGTCAGGAAGAAGTAAGAAGTAAAAAGTATGGAGTAGGCAGTAAAAAAAGTGCCTGCTCTCTATTATGTATGGTATATCAATCAAAGGAAAAACTTGAAGCCGTTTTAAAAGAGGATGGACTCTTTGAGCTATATCAGAATGTGGAGATACCTTTAATAGAAGTCCTGTCCGAAATGGAGAGAGACGGCGTAAAGATAGATGAGCCGTTTTTAAGGGATATGTCAAAGAGGCTGGAAACCGGGTTGAATCGTCTGATAGAAAAGATATATTTTATCGCCGGTGTCGAGTTCAATATAAATTCTCCGAAGCAGCTTTAGGAGGTGCTTTTTGAAAGGCTGAAGCTGAAATCGTCAAAAAAGACAAAGACAGGGATGTCAACGGATGTGGAGGTGCTGCAGCAACTGGCGCTCCAGCATGAGCTTCCTGCCTTGATTTTGGAATATCGCCAACTGTCAAAATTAAAATCCACATACATTAATGCCATTCCTGAATTGATAAATGCAAAAACAGGAAGGGTTCATACATCCTTTAATCAGGCGGTAACTGCCACAGGCAGGCTCTCAAGCTCAAACCCGAACCTTCAGAACATACCCATAAGGACAGAGCTTGGAAGGGAGATAAGAAAGGCATTTATTCCCGAAAGCGGCTGCATTCTGCTCTCTGCCGATTATTCCCAGATTGAATTGCGGATATTGGCTCATCTGTCGGGAGACGAGGTTCTGATTGATGCCTTTAAGAAGGGTGAGGATATACATGAGCGGACAGCCTGCGAGGTCTTCGGCGTCCTGCCGGGAACGATAACGCAGGAAATTAGAAGGATGGCAAAGGCGGTCAACTTCGGTATCGTTTACGGAATAAGCCCTTTCGGGCTGTCAAAGGATTTAGGCATTTCAACCGAGTCTGCAAAGGGATTTATTGATAATTA
>JACQEW010000002.1 GCA_016200365.1 Nitrospinota bacterium | reverse complement strand
ATGTATCTCTTATGAGCGAATATCACTTCTCATCCCTCGCAGGCATCTTTACCCCTGCTGTAAGCTCCGATGAGTTTAAAAACCTCGCAAATATCGATAAGGATACTTTGGTTATAGCGATATCGCAGTCGGGCGAGACTTATGATACCTTGAGCGCCTTGAAGCATGCAAAGGCAAAAGGCGCGAAGACAGCGGCTGTTGTAAATGTAATGGGCTCATCCATCGCCCGCCTTGTGGATTTGCCTATAATGCAGGGCTCGGGACCTGAGATATGCGTAATCAGCACAAAGGCGGCACTTTCTCAGATGATTATACTTCTCCTGATTGCACTTGAGGTGGCGTTAAGAAATAAAAAAATAAATATTAAAAATAAAAATGAGATTGAGAAGCAGATATCCCATCTCCCCGAACTCATCCAGAAGGTGCTGAACGAAAAATCAGGATTCATACATACCATAGCCCATAAATATTCTCATATAAACAACTGGCTCTATTTAGGCAGGGGAAAATATTACCCGATAGCCCTGGAGTCGTCATTGAAGATGAAAGAGGTTGCCTATGTTCATGCAGAGGGGATGCCGGCAGGTTTTTTAAAACACGGGACTATTGCGCTGATAGACGATAGGCTTTATTCAATCATGTTCATGCCGCCGAAAAGCGATGAGGAGCTTTACAAGCTCTCGGCAGGGAGTGCAGAGGAGATAAAGGCGAGAAAGGGATTCATTATCGGATTCCATTTTGGCGAAAAAGGGGGAGACGAAAAACTGTTTAACGAGGAGATTGTCCTGCCAAAGGTTCACGAGATAATCGCCCCCTTTTTAGAGCTTGTAGTATCCCAGTTGTTTGCCTATTTTACAGCAGTCGCTTTGAAACGAAATATAGATAAACCCCGCTCCCTTGCCAAATCCGTTACAGTAGCATAATTCGTGTTAGGTGAAAAATGACATTTTTTTCACTGAATACTATTCATTTGATACTGAAAAATGACTTTTTTGAACGACTTTTCCGGTGGATTATAAAACTTTTCCTTACACCGCATTTTTTCTTTTGTTCAACCCCCCTTCCTCCCCCCTTATTTTAAGGGGGGATTGAGGGGGGTTAAAATAGAGCAAAAGGAAAAATAACGGAAGTGAAAAAAAGGTCATTTTTCAGTGTGAACTATTTAAGTAATGCAGTTACTTGAAGATATAGATACCTACCTTTTATATGCAGTAAACAGTGGGATGGAGAACAGGTTTTTCGATGTCCTGATGCCCTTTGTTACAAATTATAGAAACTGGTATTTCATTATCCTTGCAGTAATGGCAATAATGATTATCAGGGATTGGAAAAAGGGGCTGATGACAATCCTTTTAGTTATGGCTGCTGTAAGCATTAGTGATTATCTCAATTCCCATGTCGTTAAATTTATGTTCGGGAGGGCAAGACCGTGCAGTGCTCTCCCGACGGAAACACTACGCCTCATTCTCGGCTGCCCTTCTAATCCATCCTTTCCATCTTCCCATGCCTCGAATATATTTGCTTTAACCGTCGTATTGGTTTATAGATACAGAGTTCTCTTGATTTACATGCTGACTATTGCCGTCCTGGTATGCCTGTCAAGGGTATACCTCGCCGTTCATTACCCCTCCGATGTTATAGCAGGCGGGATTTTCGGGATATTATACGGCTCGATGGTTATTTTGATTTATAATCGGATAACAGGGATATATAAAGAAAACAAAAACCTGAACACGAATAGCACGAATGGGACTAATTACACGAAATAAACAAGAGGCAAGATGCAGGAAGCAAGATGCAAGATATAAGATTTTTTCTTGTTTCTTGCTTCTTGTTTCTAATACATTCGTGTCATTCGTATATTCGTGAAATTCGTGTTCCATGATTTTATAATTTAACATGAACAAATTGGGGTTGAAGGTCAGAAGGCTGAATAATCATGCGAAGCTCCCCGCAAGGGCTTATAACGGGGATTTGGGTTACGACCTTTATGCTGCGGAGAGGCATATTATAAATCCTTCGGAACAGACAGCAGTCGGAACAGGGATTTCCGTTGAGCTGCCGGAAGGATGGGGTGGAGTTATTAAGGACAGGTCTTCAATGGCAATGAAGATGATATACACCTCTGCCGGCGTGATTGATAACGGATATAGGGGGGAAATAAAGGTTCTTTTAAGAAATAATTCCAAAGAGCCTTTTAAAGTAGAGGCAGGAGATAAGATTGCCCAGTTGATTCCTATACAATTGACAGATTGGGAAATTATAGAAGCGGATATTCAGGATTCTGATAGAAATATTAATGGATTCGGCTCATCGGGGAAATAACGGTCTGGCACAAAAAAGTCAAAAAAGTCGAGTGTTGACAATAAAGGCAAATAATTCTAATATTTCAAGGAAATTATATATCCGCAGATTTCGCAGATTAACACAGATTATGGAACAAGATGCAAGAGACAAGATGTAAGAGGCAAGAAAGAATCTTGCTTCTTGCTTCTGATTTCTAATTTCTTCTTTATCTGTGTAATCTGCGTAATCTGCGGATTAATCAGGTTTTTGTCCATGAATCTAATAGAGCAGGCAAAAAGGGTTTTGATGATTGAAAGCAAGGCAGTCGCATCGCTTGCCGACCGCATTGATGAAAACTTTGTGCAGGCAGTTGAGCTCATTTATAAATGCAGCAGCAGGGTGGTCGTTACCGGAATGGGAAAATCCGGGATAATCGGAAAGAAGATTGCATCCACCCTGTCAAGCATAGGAACTCCTGCATTGTTTCTCCATCCTGCGGAGGGTATTCACGGCGACATTGGAATGGTAACAAAAGGCGATGTGATTATCTGTTTATCTAACAGCGGAGAGACAGAGGAGGTATTAAAACTCCTGCCTGTTATAAAAAGATTCAATGTAAGGCTCATCGCTATAACAGGCAATATCGCCTCCACCCTCGCAAAGAACAGTGATGTGGTTTTAGATGCCTCTGTTGATGAGGAGGCATGTCCGTGGGATATTGTCCCTACTGCCAGCACAACAGCCTCCCTTGCAATGGGGGATGCCCTTGCCATAGCGCTTCTCGACAGGAAGGGCTTTAAAAAAGAGGATTTTGCCATCCTGCACCCTGGCGGAAGTCTCGGCAAAAGCCTGCTGCTTACAGTAGAAGACCTCATGCACAAAGGAGACGCCCTCCCTGTTGTGAAGGAAGACACACCGTTCAAGGATGTAATCTATGAAATATCTTCAAAAAAGTTAGGGGTTACAACCGTTGTAGATAAAAATGACGTTCTCAAAGGAATAGTCACGGACGGCGATTTAAGAAGGCTTCTGGAAAAGAGGAAGGATATATTCGGGATTACTGCATCGGAGATGATGACCGGTAATCCTAAGATAATCGGCAAAAACGAGCTGGCTGCAAAGGCATTGCAGATTATGGAGCAGCATTCTATCACTTCTCTGTTGATTGTTGATGAAAGGAACTCTCCTGCAGGCATTATTCACCTCCATGATTTGCTCAAGGCAGGGGTAGTGTAAATAAGTTAAGAGTTATGAGTTAAGAGTTAAGAGTGAAAAAAAAGGCAAAAAAAATAAAACTTCTTATCCTTGATGTGGATGGTGTCCTGACAGACGGAAGGATTATTATTGACGACAGGGGAAGGGAGCTTAAAATCTTTGATGTAAAAGATGGACAGGGGATTGTCCTTGCCCATAAAACAGGATTGATTACCGCAATAATATCAGGGAGAAAATCGCAGGTTGTGGATATACGGGCAAAGGAATTGGGGATTAAGATTGTCTATCAGAATTCTTTGAACAAGATAAAAAGCTATGAGGCGATACTCATGAAGACAGGGCTCAAAGATGAAGATACTGCATTTATAGGCGATGACATCCTTGACCTCCCTCTTATGAAGCGGGTTGGGTTTTCTATAGCAGTTGCAGACGCCCTCCCATACATAAAAGACGCTGCGGACATGGTTACAAAGAGTGGCGGTGGACGCGGGGCAATAAGGGAGGCAATCGAGTTTATATTGGATGCTAAAGGGTTGTGGGGGAAGATATACAGAGAATATGTCAGAAATTGAGCGGACTTTTTACATCTTTAGTTCTTTGGGATATTGAGCATGAATACTTATCCTATTTCTTGATATTACTCAATATGCGTTGCTAACGAGTTAGAAATTATATTTATGACGACTTCATATGTCATATAAATGTTGTTTTGCTTGACTTGTGCCATGCTTTTTGGTTAAGTAGAGAAAACTTGTTAATAATATAAAACTATCATGGACGAAGCATTAAAATTATATAGTTGGCAAGGGTTCTTAACAGAAAAGGTAAAAGCTACAGAAATAAAGAGCCGTGCAGATTTGCGGAAGCATGGTCTCTTTGCAGATGAAGATAAGAAATTAGTCTACTGGGTTAATTGGGGAAAATTTAAAAAGACCAACCGTTGGCGGCGTGCCCACTTCAAACATTACCCTAAAAAATCATCAGTTAAACATTACTCTTCCAAAAACATCGTTGACGAAATTGAAGAACGAGATCAGAAAAAAGGTGAGAGTGCAAAACATAAACTTGTTAAGGATTATCTTACAGCTTTATTGAAGCGCATGATAGCTGAAGGTAGGACTGCTATGTGGTCTTTTGTTGACAACAGAATATCTCAATTCCCACTCACAGGCAATCTATTGAGTGATGTAATCGATGTGCGACAAGAATATCCTATTCAAACACCCTTTGGAAAGGAGTATAAGCTGGACATTGCTCTACTGGGTGCGCAGATATTAAAAAAACCTATTGTTCTGGGTGCTATTGAGATTGAGTTTAACCATGAATTTGAGCTATTGAAATGCCTTATTTGTAAATCGTCAGGTTTTCCATTGATCTCTATTGACATTACAGAAGTGAATGAAAATGATATAACCGAAAAGTGGTGCGAGTTAACGCTTTTAGAAACAACGAAGACTTCAGGGGATGATAGACGGAGAAATTACATATATATTCATGACATGCTATATCCGGTTTACGTAGATATACCTGAGAATATTTTAAAGGAAACAAGACATCAATATATTGTATTTGTGGATGATAAGAAATATGACCAGTTGCATAAGTGGCTTATCACTCTGAAGGAAGCTCTTGGAATTAATGGTAACGAAGTTCTAATACAACCGCAGAATTGCAAGAACGAACAAACGCTTTCAGCTCAAAAAAATGAGGGATCAATTGCAGGCCATGATTGGGCGTCGTATAATACGAAGCGATACATAAGAGTTACACTTGACCGCCCAAAAATAAAGAGCGGCAATCTTTATAAATATCATTTGACTATGGCAAACCTTTTAAATAGCTATTTTGAAACATTAGTTGGTTATAAATATAGATTAGGAGAAACAAACTATAAGCCAGATGAACACATATGGTCTGTGTGGCAGAGACAAGCCGATGGAGGTTGTAGAGTTAGAATTCTACCTAAACATGTGTCGGAACCTGTACGCTCGATCATGGACATATTGAAACAATTAAATTAAGAACGGCTAACAAGTCGTTGGAGTTGAACGAGGCGCACAGGACGCTTTTGGGGCTATGATTACTATTCACGTTCAGGTTGTCATTTTGCATTTGATTATCCTTCATGCGCCTCGTCACTCAACTCTACGTTATACGGTACAATAAAAATATACTAAAAAATTGGAGTGGATGTGGAATCTCCTGAAGAATTTTCAATTGAATGGACCAACTATATGAAGTATAGAGTAAAATCAAGAGGATTTGGACTCTCAAAGATTGAAAATATATTACGGCATTCTGGAGAAAGGTGCTTTGATACCACAACTCACCGCTTAATTGCGATAGGCAAACATGATGACAGACTGGTCATGATCCCATATGAGAAGCATGGAAACAAAATAACGCCGGTTACAATTCATGTAACTACACGCCAGCAAATTAATTTCAGACTTAAAATTGGGAGGTTTAAATATGGATAAAACAAAAATGACATATTTTGAAGATGAAGATATTTTGCACATAGTTATTTCTGAAGGGAAAGAAACAGATAGTATTGAGTTAAGTCCGAATATTACGGCAGAATTAAATGAAAGCGGTGAATTAATCGGTATAGAGATATTAGAGGCAAGTTCTTTTCTTCGTGATTCTATATTAGAAACGACACAGGCGAAAATATTAAAATTAAAGACCTCGTATAACAATCAAATCCATCGGACAGGTTAAAACCATTTATCACCAGCGAGGAATATATGATAGCAAAATTTTATCTGGAGGGTAAATCATGAAAGCAAAGGCATTAAGGTTACCAGAGGACTTACTGGATGTCGTAAAATTTGCAGAAAAAAAAGAAAAGATTGATGAGCCTACCACATTAAGAAAGTTCCTGCGACTTGGAGCAGAAAAATATGTAAGCGATAGTTATGCAAGAGGAGATATTAGTTTAAGAGAGGCGGCCGATATACTCGATATTACTACAAGAGAAACTCTCGAACTCTTCTGGGATGCAGGGATACATGGCAGCGCGGGCGCAGAAGAGACCCTTAAAGCGATTTCTACGGTCGAAAAGAAGGTTGCCAAAAGATAAATAAGTCTTGATTGAAAGGTAACAAAATTTATCAAAGGAAGTAAATCTCTGGCTCAATCAGAGAGACATATCTGAGCAAAGTTCGTTTATATTTCAAATCGGAAGAATACCCAAACTACATTGAATATAAATGAATTGGTAGCACCTGATAATACAAAACAGATGTCCTTACCGAAAATCAGCGACAATTAGTCTTTTTGTGCTGCATTAGAAAGAACCTCATATAAAAATAAACTTTGTGTCCTTTCCTTATAAAATTTCAACTTAAATACACAATTAATCACATGATAAACCCTTGTATATATCAGCTACTCATATTATGATGAATTTATGCGAAAGCCTGTTGTAGCAATTGTAGGAAGACCGAATGTGGGGAAGTCAACCCTTTTCAACCGAATAGT
The DNA here is from genome assembly GCA_016200365.1 of Nitrospinota bacterium. GTDB lineage: Bacteria > Nitrospinota > Nitrospinia > UBA9942 > UBA9942 > JACQEW01. The sequence continues at coordinate 285 of JACQEW010000002.1, read as the reverse complement.
TAGAAAGCGGATAGCTATTGTGGATGATACCCCTGGTGTTACCAGAGATAGAAATTATACTGATGTCTCTTGGGGTGAGAAGGATTTTTCCCTGATAGATACCGGGGGCTTTGAACCTGTAAAACTGGATGCCCTAATAAGTCAGGTTAGGGAGCAGGCACAACTGGCAATAGAGGAGGCGGATGTAATTATATTTTTGACCGACGGCGCCGAGGGGCTGACACAGCCTGACAGGGAAATGGCAGCACTTTTAAGGAAATCGTCAAAGAATGTGATAGTAGCCGT
>JACQEW010000171.1 GCA_016200365.1 Nitrospinota bacterium | reverse complement strand
GCGAGATGTTCTCTAATATAGCCCACCGCTACGACTTTTTAAACAGACTATTAAGTTTGAGGAGGGATGTATATTGGAGACGATTTGCCGTAAAGGAGCTTTTAAAAGGGGAAGGCAATCTGTTTTTAGATGTGGCGACAGGGACAGGGGATTGTGCTATAGAAATTGTAAAAACAGGAGGGGAGGGTAAAAGGGTTGTTGGAGTGGATTTCAGCGAGGAGATGATCTATCAGGGGAGAAAAAAAATCGGGCGGGAGGGGCTTTCCGAAAACATAAGCCTTTTACAAACAAATGCCATGGGACTGCCCTTCGATGACAATTACTTTGACGGAGCTATTTCCGCCTTCGGGGTAAGGAATTTCTCCGATGTCAGAAAAGGGGTCAGGGAGATGAGGAGGGTTATAAAGAAAAACGGGAAGCTGGTTATACTGGAATTTACAAGCCCATCCAACATAGTCTTTAAGAGGCTCTACCATTTATATTTTAAAAGGATTCTCCCTTTTATAGGCGGTATTATCTCAGGCAAGAGATACGCATATCAATATCTGCCCGATTCTGTCATGGAATTTCCGGATAGTAAAAAATTTAAAAAAATTATGGAGGAAGAAGGCTTGAGAGATGTGCAGCATTTTAACCTTACCTTTGGCATTGCAGTGGTATATGCGGGGGTAAAGTGAGCCCGCAAAAAAGTTTATTGCCTTTACAAAATGTGAGATATGGTATAATTATGGCAAATAAAACAATAAGATAAAAATAGATGTTATATTTTATGAAAAAAGGGGGTGAATAGTTATGAGTAAAAAGGAAATATTGGATCAGGCATTACTTCTTAAAACAGAAGAACGATTCTTAATCATCGAAGGATTAATACAAAGTATAGATGAACCTGATAAAAGGCTTGACGATATTTGGACAGAGGAAGCAGAAAAAAGGCTTAAAGCTTATAGAGAGGGTAAATTAGAGGGCATCCCAATGGAAGAAATATTCAAGGAATAATGATGAAAGTCATATTTTCAAAGTTAGCCAAATTAGAATTAGAAGATGCTACTGCTTTTTATGAGCTGGAATATTCAGGATTGGGAAGGAGGTTTAGAGAAGAGGTTAGGAAAGCTGTAAAAAGAATTATTGAATATCCCGAAGGTTGGTCAATAGATAGAGGAAATATTCGAAAATGTCTATTGCACAAATTCCCCTACAAAATCCTTTATTCAATTGAAATGGATCACATCTTTATCGTTGCTATAGCTCACCAGCACAGGAAACCAGAATATTGGGTAGAACATTTACGCTTCGACTGATCGTAGTAAACAAACATGACAACTGATAATTATGAGGCTTACTCTCGTTGTCTTGCCTTCTCACCTATGCGCAGCAAAACCTTCAAACTCTCATGTCGTGCGGAAAACTTAAAGGCAGCAGGGGCATCCTTTAAATCGAAGACAGAACTTATAAGTTTCTCAAAAGGGAGTTTGTGGGTCTGCAAAAAATGAATCGCCTTTTCAAACCTGCCGCAGCGTGAGCCTACAACGGTAATTTCATTGACAACAATAGAGAAGGGGTTAAAGTTAAACGGGGCAGCATATGTGCTTTTTAAAACCAATATCCCCCGCGGCTTTACACATTCAAGTCCAAGGTTAAACCCCGATGGATTGCCTGAAGCCTCCACAACAATATCAAACTTAACCCCCCCCTTCCCCCCTTTATTAAAGGGGGGTGAGGGGGGATTGAATAGAGTTGTTTTAATACCGCTTTTCTCCAATAATTTCAGCTTGTGCGGATGCTTGCCGACTACGGTTAGATTACATCCTATTGACTGCAAAACATAGGCGATAAGGAGTGCAAGTTTGCCGTCGCCTATTAAAAGAACGGAGTGGTCCTGTGTAATTGTTACCTGCTCCAGTATCTCAAGGGCAGCGGCAAGGGGCTCAATAAAGATTGCATGGCTATCGGGAATATCAGGAGGGATTTCGACCACATTTTTTAAAGGGAGTGTTACAAATTCAGCAAAGGCGCCGTCCTTATTTTGTATCCCTAAAACCGAGCGATGAGGGCAATGTCTGCCAAGTCCTTTTTTGCAGAGCTCACAGCCACCGCAGGCAATATTGATTTCACCTGTAACCCTGTTGCCGATATATTTTTTATCATCTGCGTCAACAACAAAACCAAAGAACTCATGTCCCAATATACCTTTAAAATTCGGGATATATCCCTTCATAATCTCGTGGTCGGTATTACAGATACTGGCATGAGAGACTTTAATCAATACCTCGTCCTTTCCTCTCTTCGGCTGTTTTACATCGCAAACTTTCAAAGTCCCGTCAAATATTACTGCTTTCATAATCCCAAATAATGCGTGAACCAAGCATTTATTATAAAAAAGCGCCTCGGACTATAGTAAAATAAGGGTGCTTGGAAAACCTTAAAACTATACCTGTCTGCCGTAGCCTGTCTGCGTGCTACGCACAGGCAGGCACAGGCAGGGAGGTTAATGGAGAGGTGTGTTTAAAATAGATTTTTCTCTCTGATTTTTGCCGCATAATGCCGCTGTTTTTATTGCTATTGAAAGGGATTGTCATAAAAATACCTGATTAGGTTTATCTCTGAGATCGTTTTTTATGTTTTTAATCGTTCACGCATTATTTGGGTTCATTTCTTCCCCTCAACTATCTCAAACTTTCCCCTGCTTTCTGTCCCTTTCGGATAATGTGCCTGTGGCGTTTCCCTCTTACAAAACAGAATAAAAGTGCCTGTCCCGATTTTACGATTTCACGATTCTATAATTCCGAAACGCATCCTATTATCTTTAAGGAAAGCTTCAAGGTTGAGGTGGTCAATGTTAAAAGCCTTGCAAACAGCCGGAATCTTTTTGGTTGACGAAATTTTTTCCTGACTAACAACATATACAACTGTATTTTTTCCAAATAAATTTTCTTCTGATTTTTCCATTGCTAACGCGATAACCCATGGGTCAGCCTGATTTTTTTCTTTTTCAGAATCAATAAAGTCAGGGAACCTTTGCAAAATTTTTTCTACATTTTGAAATTGTTTGTCGGTTACTCCTATAAAATATTGCTCTTTATCTTGTATCCATTTTCCGATAAAATCTCCTGGTTTTATTTCATCAAAAACATATTTGTGTGAGATGATTTTATCGCTTTTAAAGAGTTTTTCAAGCATCTTCCAAAAATCTTGAATAGGAATGATGTTGTGTATCCTATTTAGAGAAGTAAAAACACTGGTATCAAAGCAAAATATTTTTTCTTTCAATTCATTCATTCTTTGCGATGTAGTTGAAATTTAATCCAAGCGCATCAGAAGCGGTTGTATAATCAATTTTATTCTTATAAACCGCATCTAAAATAAGAGTGTAAAACTTTTCACCGCGAGTGCTTTTGCTCATAACAGGAGGAGGAGGGGCTCCTCCATGCTTTTTTTCTTTTTTGGCTTTTAGAGGTTGTTCCTTCAAGTCTTTCAAGAGACCAAAAAAATCTCTTTTGTTGATAAAATCTCTTTCAAAATTTCTTCGCAAGTAAACCTCTCTGCTTACCCTAAACCTCCTTGCTATTTCTCCCAAATCTTCGATGTTCTCAATGGGAAAAACCGTAGTGTCAGGAATAAGAAACTTTCCGGCAAAGTCATTACATTCAAATTCTACATCCTGTTTTTCGCTGGCAATATCTGGAAGGCAAATCCCGGATTGGCGTTTAAAAATGTGTGCTAACTCGTGAAAAAGAGTGAAAATTTTTCTCGGTTTTACAGTGTCAGAATTTATTACAATGGCATAAGGTGGTTTTTCTCCTGCATAGCAAAATCCATCCAGTTCTTTTTCCGGCATAGAAAAATGGAATACAAAAATTCCAAGTTCCCGCTCTATGCTGCCTCTCCATTTTTTAAAGGCATCGTCATATCCTTTAAATTTTTGCTGCTCATTAATAGTTATCTTTAGTTTACCTCTGAGCCACTCTGTTATTACATCAGAAAAGATTTTCTTTTCCTGTTTTGTGAATTTTTCAATTTCTTTTTGCCAGTTATATTGGGCTGCTATAAATTGTTCGCCTAAAATTTCTCTTGCAAGTTCGAGATATTTATTCGCCCGTCTCATTGCCAATAATGTGTCAGGAGATAATCCCTCTTTGCTTATTGCAAGGTTTCTGAAATCTTTTGGTTTTTCAATTTCTGGAGGAGGGGCAGGCAGCAAGAAAACCGCCAATTGTCTTTTGTAATAATTGGCAATGCTTTTCAGCATACCTAAAGGAATTTCTCTGCCCGTAGATTCCCAATTAACATATTTCTCGCAGGGAATATGCAGTTTGTCGGCAATTTGTTGTTCTTTATAACCAGCTTCTTTTCTTGCCCAAAGCAAGACCCGCGGATTGATTTGTATTTTTAATGTCTGAGACATATTAATTCCCTCCACCAATATACGACTTAACATTTTTTACTGCAAGCAGTATTTTTTCAACTTCCCCACTTGTTTATTCCAGATGCCTTTTCGTTTTGATTTTCAACGGTTATGCTTGCTCTCGTATGCCATCGGAATGCGTTGGCTATTTCTTGCCTTCAATAATTTTTACTTCTTCTATTTCCTGCATTTTCTCTATTACCGTGCTAACCGAGAGTTTGGGGTCTGAAAGTTCTTTGTAAACCTTCTATATTGTTTTAAAATTTCGTTCATCCTCTCCATCTTTTAGCTTATGCAATTCGTTTACTCGTTATTATCCCTCTCCTTCACAATTGTAATTTCATATCAGATTAAAACTATTGAGGAGGTTTTTCTGTTAAGGAATATGGGAAACGTTATTATAATTTTTATATCTGCAAAAAATTGAATGTTATGTTTATAGTCTGGTCTTTTACAATTTTGTCTATTACTTCGTCTAATCGTTCCTTTAGTCTCTTTGCAGTTAAATCAAGTTCTGTAATACCTGCTTTTTCGTTAAATGAATTGTCAATCTGCACGAAATTGTCAACCGTTAGTTTTGATGTTGATGTGTCAAGTATCGCTTGCGGATTGTGATACAAATTGGCTATTTCTTTTTGTTTGGTGTCGGGAAAGTTTGGGAAGGGAATTATGCTCCAATATTTCATTGCTAAACTACCGCCATTGCCACCAACGGCATAGCGGTCAATCAATCCAATGTTACGCAAATAATCCAGAAAACACTTTATAAAAATTGAAAGTTGGATATTCTTTTGTTTGTGGTGCAAAGTAATTCCGTGAATATTTGTTATAGTTCTACTTCTTTCATCAAGTATTACAATTGACCTTCCTTTTTCAAACCCTTCCGCTCCAAATATTAAGTCTCCTTTTTTAAGTGTTTTTAGTTCTCGTCTATTGCCCAAATATTCTACCTTATTCACAGTTCCATATCTTGATAGATGTTTTGGTAGCATTAAAGTATAAAAGCCGTCATAATGTTTTTCGGAATAAACACTTTCGCCAATGTTTGAAATCTGCAAATTCTGTCCTCTTGATATTTCAAAACCTAAATTTTCAATAGATGAATATCCGCTTTTATAGTTTCTGATTTTAAATTCTTCACTTTTAAAATATGGAGTAAAAACATTTGTGTCAAATCGTGCTGCAAATTTTAAATCATCTAAACTTGGAAATTCATATTGAAATTGATGCGGTAATTGATTTGATTCAATTTCATTTTTTATGAGCTCGTTAATTTTAAAATGTTTTTTTCTTATCTCTTTTTCAATTTGCAAAACAACTCTTGTTAGCGTTGAAACATATTTTACTGCTTTGGAATTTTTAATTTTAGGAATGTAGGCGTTATCTCTTTCATTTGAAACTGTGTTTTTTTGAATACCGCCTTTTCCCAACCACTGATAGCGAAAGAAATTGTGTTTAGTTAATGCGTAAAAGAGGTAGGTGGTATCATCATTATTTGTCTTATTAAAATATGCACTTACTCTTTGATTAAGAAAAGCTGGAAAGTCAGCGTCAAAAAAAGCTGAAATATCATTTTCACTTTCAGCACCACCAGTAAGAGAAATAAGAACACATTTATTATTTAAGAAACTTTGATTTGGAAAGTAAATATTTGTTGGGTAAATATTCAAATTTTTGGTCTCTTGATACTATCCAGCTATCATCATTTACATTGCCGATTTGTATTAAAGGAGTTTTGTTGATTAAGTCAGTGTAATGAGTAACATAATCAGATGATGGAAAAGCAAAACCGTCAAAACTTTTAAAATCATCAAGCAAATTTTTATATTTCGCTTTTAGATTTTCAATCAGCGAATTAATTTTCGCCCACTTAAAAGTTGATGGAGCTAACAAAAAATTATTTGATGCTATTTCATTGAATAAAACTTGAGGCATAATTATTTCGCTTTAACAAAAATTTCTTGTAAGGTTTTTTCTTGTGTTTTGCACCAGTTGCGAAAATCGTTCAATGTTTCGGTAAATTCTTCATCTAAAATTGGATTGCCTTCTCGGTCAATTTCAACATCAAATGAAGTGTAATTTATTTTATAAATAGGTTCAAATTTTTTTACTCTTTTTGAAGTGCGAATTTCATATCCTATTCTTTGAATATCGTTAAAGAAGATTTCGTAATTACTTTCTTTTAGTTTTTTTAATTCTTTATCACTTGGTTTATATGCAACAACCAAAGTAGTATTGACACCTGTTTCTGCAAATACATTTGCCGGCAAATCAAAAATTGCCACGATTCTCATTTTATCCATTACCCACTTGCGGGCTTTTTGCCAACGCTCAATAGACGCAATAGAGTTTGAGAGAACAATACCTAAACGACCATTGTCTGATAAAATGTGGTAAGCGTTTTCAAGGAATATCAAACCTTTATCCATCCAATCGCCTGCTCTGGCAATGTTCCAAAGTTCGTAACACTCTGCCAATTCTTTTTCAGATGGTGTTTGAGGTCTCCAAGCCCTATCTTCTCCGAATGGTGGATTAGTTAAAACAACATCAAACTTTTTTAACGATTGTCCATCTTTCCGATTATCCCAATTTCCATTTTTGTTGAATCGCGGAATAAGTTCAAGTAATTGCCCTTTATTGTTAAATTTTGAAATTATTGAGCCGTCTCCTGTCCGCGAAAGAAGTTTTGCATTTCCGTCTCCATTCAAAAGCATATTTAAAGTAGCAAGCATTATCATATCGGGGTCGTTATCCATTCCAAAAATATTGCTGTCATCGAGCCTGCTGTTTGAGTTCACATAAGATACAGAAAGGAAATCGGCAATTCCGACTGTCGGGTCAAAAACTGTTTCTCCGTTGCGTGGATTGACAATGTTTACAAGGAATTCAATAATGGGCAATGGTGTAACGAATTGCGCATTTTCATCTCTTTTGAATTTATTGGCAAATTGATAAAACACCAGTTGATAAAGGTCTGTTTTCTGTGAAAGCACAAATGAATAATCCTGAAATTGTTTGACAACCTGAACCAAAACTTTTATGTGGTTTAGATTTGTAAAATCAAGGATGTTTGATTCTAAAATCTGATAGTAAACTCCCTTTGCTTTTCCTTTTAATACCGTTAGGCGGTTAATGAAGAATTGAATTGTTGTGTCATTTAGAGTTGCAAAATGACATTCGTTGTCTGCAATATAAAAGTCCAGATAAGTTTTTGGTGTTTTCTCATTTCTCTTTTCGTCAAATATTTTGAGGGCTAAAATTTGAATTAGTATTTCATAACCTTTCTGATTTACTAAACCGTATTCATCCATTGTCCGTAAGATTGAGGACATTGCATCATTGATTTGTTTTGAATGAACTCCTGAAATAACATCTAAATCCTGAATTGTCCTTTTGGAGCGGTCAACTATTTTTGGGCTTATCCAGTCAATGACTTCATCATAAGTAGGAATGTTGCGGTAAGGGTCTGGAAGATGCAATGCAAGGTCTTTTGTTCCGCTGTCTTCGCCTTTTTGGTTATATTCATCACTTAATCGTAAAAACTTGCCCTTGTGCTTGCGAAATAAGTAAAGCCGTTCAGTGTCGTAAAGAATGCCGAGACAAAATTCCCTTTCACTTTCTTTTAGTGCAGTTTTTAATTGTTGGTTGTAAACTGTTTCAGTGTCTTTGCTGTCTTCTTTTTTAAATTCTATAACCCCGATTAAATGCTGACGCAGCCAATCTAATTCTTTTTGTTCGCTGGTTGTTCTCCAATTTTTGTAATGGTCAAACCAGTCCTTATCGTCAAAGATTTCTCCGTCAAATTTGATGGGTGCTGATGATTTATTGCCCTTCGGAAAATAAACTTCTGTTCCGATATAGTCCTTCGCATACATTCCAGAGTTTACAATGGCTGAAAGAAATTGCCACTTGTAATATTCTTCGTTGGGTTTTCCACCTGTTCCTTTGATTTGGGTTTTCTTGTTCAGTGTTATGTTCACAGGAAGAAAGCAGTCAAACTCTGTCTTGCTGCCGTATTTCTTATCAAATTCGTCTTTGTATTTTGTGAATGGGCGCATATCGTTATAACTTTCAGTTTTTCAGAATAATGAGTGAAATATAGCATATCTGAAAGATTTTTCAAAAACAAGAATACATAAATTTAGGATAACACGGCATGTCCCTATTTTTAAAAAACCGATATAAGTATTACTCCTATTATCATTATAATACCCCCTGCCAATCTTTCTCTGATATGGGTCTCGCCGAAGAATACAGCGCCGAATATAATTCCAAACAAAAGGCTTGTCCTTTTTACTGAAATCATATACGGCACCTCGATGAGGGCTACTGCCGTAAAGTGAAATAATATCTCAAGTGCCTGAAAAATACCAATGATATAAAAACCCTTTCTTGTAAGCAGGCTCTTGTTGAAACTCTCTTTCCCGCTTTTAAAAATCATAATTGGAAAGAGCGAGAGTGATAAAAGTGCAGGATAGAATACTGAAAAGAAGAGCGTATTTGAGTGCTGAATTGCTATTTTTCCGAGGTTAGAGGTTATACTGAAGATAAAAGCAGCTATCAGCATAAGAAGCGAGCCCCTCTCTCTCGTTATAGCCCTTACAGGCTCCAATAGACCATGTTTTAATGTATGGACATTCATCAGATAGGCGCCTGCTGTAACCATTAATATCCCTATAAATCCCGAGGTATCAACAGATTCTCCAAGTGTAAGATAGGATGTAATTATAAGGAATACAGGGGTAAAGGAGAGGAATGGCAGTGTCAAGGACAAGGGGGATATTTTTAGCGCCTCAAGGTAAAGCAAGAATGAGGTAATTTCAAGGGGGAGCAGAATTGCACAGATATAAAAGAATGTCTTATCGAGTGCAGGAAATTCAACGAAGGGCACGGTGAGGAGGAGAAAGGGTATTGAGTATGTGCATCGCACCCATGCTGTGAGAGGGGTGCTTTCTTTGCTCAGAGCCTTTTTACTGACGACATCGGTTAGAGAAATAAAAAGTGCGGCAGAGAGGGAATAAAGGAACCACATGATAAATAAGCGATGAGCAAGTCAGAAAAGGTTATAAGTGAAGAAACTTTCCTCGAACGACTTTTTATTTTTTCTTTTGTTCATTAAACAATTTTCAAAAAGAGCAAAAGAAAAAATAACGGAAGTGAGAGGAAAGTTTCTTCACCATTTCATAATTTAGTTTTATTAAGTTTTTATCCATTGCTCAATTTATCAAGGGACTCCTCGATTCTGTTCAATCCCTCTTCGATATTTTTCATGGATATGGCGTAAGACAGTCTCAGGTAGTCGTCTGCACCGAAGGTAACTCCGGGAACAACGGCAACCCTTCCTTCTCTAAGGAAATATTCCGTCATATCCAATGAATTTTTAATCTGATGCCCCTTGAAGCTCTTTCCATAATAGGATGAAATTTTTGGAAATACATAAAACGCCCCTGCAGGATTAAAGCAGGACACGCCCTTCATCATGTTCAATCTTCTAACTATGTAATCCCTTCTCATTTTAAACTCATCCCGCATCTTTGGAATTTCGTCTTGCGAGCCGTTGAGGGCGTCTATACCGCCATACTGGGCAAAGGATGTAGGATTGGATGTGCTCTGGCTCTGGATATTGCTCATGGCAGAGATAAGCTCTTTATTTCCGGCGGCATATCCCAGCCTCCATCCTGTCATGGAGTATGCCTTTGAAAATCCATTTACAACTATTGTCAATTCCTTTATCTTTTCATCGAGGGAGGCAATGCTTATATGATGAAAATCAGTATACAGGATTTTTTCATACACCTCATCTGAAATTATATATATGTTATGTTTGACTGCCACCTTTGCAATATCCTCCAGTGTATCCAGGTCATAAGTGGCGCCTGTAGGATTGGACGGATAATTGAGTATCAAAGCCCTTGTCCTTCTTGTAATCGCCTTTTCAAATTTATCTGCGCTAAGGAGGAATCCTTCTTCTTCTGTGGTATCAACAGATACAGGCGCCGCTCCTGCAAGGGTTACCATCTCGGGATAGGAGACCCAGTAAGGGGCAGGTATGATAACCTCCATCCCCTCTTCAAACATAGCCTGGGCAATATTATAGAGAACATGCTTGGCGCCGCAGGATACTATTATCTCCTCACGGTTATAGGTAAGCCGGTTATCCCTCTGAAGTTTTGCAATAATAGCGTCCTTTAGGGAAGTTATGCCTGAGACAGGGGTATACTTTGTATACCCTTTTTTAAGGGCTTCGATGGCAGCCTTTTTTATATGCTCAGGGGTATCAAAATCAGGCTCCCCTGCGCCGAATCCAATTACATCTATACCCTCTGCCCTCATCGCTGCCGCCCGTGCAGTTATCTCCAACGTGGCAGACGGCTTTACATTACTTACTCTCTTTGCAAGTTTCATAAATAGAACAAAAAAGAAAAATTTTTAGCCACAGACCTTATGATTAAAAAGTAAAGAAGCAAGTCTTACTTTCAGGTTATACTCCTTGAGATAGATAACCATAATCGAAAGGAGGCTTGCATGAATCATCTTAACAGACTTGATT
>JACQEW010000170.1 GCA_016200365.1 Nitrospinota bacterium | reverse complement strand
TGTAGGATAAAAACTAAAAGCAGCAATATCTCCCCATGCACCTGTCTTACGACCTCTGTAAATTGAACCATGAGATTGTGCACAGTCTTCAATAATCCTAAGCCCATTACGGCGGGCAATATTTATAATCCCCTGCATATCGGCAGGATGCCCATATATATGCACCGGAACTATCGCCTTAGTTCGTTTAGTAATCAGTTTTTCTATCTGATTCGTATCTATCGTATATGTATCCAAATCAATATCCGCCAACACCGGTGCAGCGCTGCAGAGCTGAATTGCTGCCACAGTTGCTACTGCCGTATGGGATACAGTTATCACCTCATCATTCTCTCCAACATCGCACGCACGCAGGGATAGATGGATCGCCTCTGTCCCGCTCCCAACCCCGACACCGAAGCGGACACCAATATATGAGGCAAACTCCTTCTCAAAGACTTCAACTTCATGTCCTAATATGTATCTGCCACTGTCGAGGACACGGGCAATAGCCTCTTTAATCTCCTCTTTATGGGATAGGTAATTGTCCTTTGGGTTGTTTGGGAGTAAATTCATATTAAATATACTTGTCGAGATGTTTCCTATAATAATTCAGAGTCATCTTCAATGCCTCCCGCAGAGAAACTTCATGTTTCCAGCCGATAGTCGAGCGAAGCAAATTATCGTTGCTGTAATAATCACCGATATCAATCCTTTTGCGGTCGGATGGGAACTCCTTTACAGTGTATTCTCCCCCGCCATTAACCTCAACCAAAAGTCTTGCAAGGTCTTTTAATTTTATTGAGCAATCTCCGCCGAGATTAAATATCCCACCGCTAGTATTATCACTAACTGCTGTCATCAAGAAGGCATCTACAGCATCATCCACATAAGTGAAGTCTCTAAGTTGATCTCCATCCCAGACTTCAAAGGGCTTACCCTCCAATAGAAGGCGAATCCATATTCCAAGAAAGGTCTGACGGGCGTCTTTAATCCTCATTCGAGGACCGATTGTATTTGTCAATCGTAAGACACAGGTTTTGATGCCGTATACACTATGATAGAGGAGATGATACCACTCTCCTGCCAGCTTATTCACACCGTTAATATCTACAGGGCTTAACGGATGACTTTCATCTACAGGGAAATATTGCGGTTTGCCGTAAATCTGTCTTGTGCTGGCAAAGACGATTTTAATATCCTGATTATATTTTCGGCACGCCTCAAGGATGAAAAGCTGTGCCTTAGCATTGATTTCCATATCTGTAATGGGGTCCTGCATAGAATCCATGTGGCTTGTCTGTCCTGCCAGATTGAAAAGGTAATCAACACCCTGAACAAGATATTTCATACTATGCTCATCACGAACATCAGAGATATTAACCTTAACCCTGTCCTCAATACCGTCAATATTAAACAGGTTGCCGCCATATTCAGGAATTAGGCTATCTACTAATGTCACATCAGCCCCCAGTTCCACCAATCGTCTTGCCAGATTTGAGCCGATAAAACCAAGACCGCCTGTGATTAAAACACAACGATTAGAAAACTCCTTTATGCCCATTTACTACCTTTCTTTTTAGCGAGAACTATGCTGTCAAGATAGAGGTCGTCATTTTTCGGTAATATTCTGTAAAGCAGTTCTCCCAAAATATTGAATGGTGCCATCAAGATTACCGTTATAAAAAGATTCAAATATGCATTTTGTGTAACAGTCTTTTTGTATATATAACCATTAATCAGCTGAAATATAGCCCTAATATCATTAATACTTTTCCTGTATTCTATAACATTAAATCCATTATTTTCTAATAAGTATTTCAATCCAAAAGATGAATAACGGGCGTAATCATAAGGCTGCTCATGTTCATCCCAGACAAATGGAATACTTATAAGCAATATACCCCCATCTTTTAAGACTCTATTCGCCTCTGAAAGAAAATCATCAGGATTGAAGATATGCTCCAACACCTGACTCGTAATGACTGAATCAAACTCACCATCCTGAAATGGAAACTTTTTTCCATAATAGAAATAGTCTGCCTCTTTATTCTTCCTATTTTCAGGTGAATCTATTTCAAGACCAATATACTCCGAGGAGTTACAGATATTCTTATATGGTTTTCCGCCACAGCCAATATCTAAAGTTTTACCATATATAGAGGGAGATAGAGACTTGATATGCTGATATAAACCCCTTCTCGCAAAATAAAAGGGATTCACAAAGATTCCCAATAGTCCCGGATGAAACTGCTCCCTCTGAACAACTACCTTTAATCTCTCCAAGTTACAGGGTATATACATAAAGTTAATAGATTAGCATACAACCTTGCATACATAGGTTCTATTCAATGTATGCTCTCCCAATATATCACTTAAATCATAGGGGATGCTATCCAGCTTATATTGAGCTGATAATCCATTCTGACTCATTAGATTCAGCAGCTCATCTTCATTATAAATTACCTCTATAACCGACTCTCCATAGGCGTATTTGCGTAACTTTGTCGTTGGTCTTTTTCGCATAATGGGGACAGTATGAAATATACACCACTTCCTTGCAACACGGCGGCTTTCATATATTGCCTCTCGATAGCCCATCAGGTGCATCAGCACAGTCCCTGAAAGTAAAATATCACAGTCCCCATCCTGAAAGGGTAATGCTGTGGCATCGCCAACAATAAATGGGATATTTGGATAACATTTTTTCCCAAGGGCAGCCATTGCAGATGAATAGTCCAACCCCAGATGAACAGGGTATTTAAGAAGATTAGTTAGAACCTCAGAATTCCAGCCGCTGCCGCATCCAACCTCGATTATAAAAGGGTCATCCAGTCCTGTCATCCTTACAGCCTCTGCCACTGCAATAAAATCCTCCCGTGGTTTCCCCTCCCGCATCTGCTGGAGTAGAGGGGCAAAGGCTTCCCACTGCCTTTCGGCAACTGTTTGCTCCTGCCAGCCGTGGAGTAATTCTGGTGATACATCGTCATCTATAATCTTATATCCGTATGATACAGGAACATCCTTTCCAAACAAGCGCAATAATGCAAGCTGTATGCTGTCAGGTAAGACCCTGCGGGCAATAGTTTTTAGTATATTACAGATATTTATGAACAATATCCACCAACTCCTGCATTCGCTGATAATAGGTATGCTCACGCAATGTCCGTTCCTGTCCTGCACTGGCAATAGTTTCAAGTTCGTTATCGTGCTCTAAATAATATTTAATCAATTCCGCACATTCCTCGGCTGAGCGATAAGTAACCACTTCCTTGCCAGGCTCGAACATCTCGTGGAGGTTTTTCTTCCAGTCGGTTATAAGCATAGTGCCAACACCTGTTGCCTCGAAAAGTCGCATGTTGTTGGCATAGGGAGGAATATCGCCATGATGATTTAATGCAATTTTTGAGTTGCTAAGTATTTGATACATCTCTCTCCCCCAAGCATGTCCAATGTAGTTTTTTTTAATGGGGGAGGTAGATGACAATCGCTCAATTCCATTTCCCCAGATTTTTATCTGAGGGAATCTGGCGCAAAGGCTTTCCAAAAAGGCTACTCTACTGGTATGAACACTATGAAAACTACCCACAAATGTAACATCAAAATTTTTTACATCAGAATTTAAGATAGACAATACTTTGGGTTCAAAGCCCAGGCGATTTAGTTCGGCAGGAATACTTTTTTGCCGAAAGAAGTCAATTGTTGGAGGAAATGAAGAAATAAAAAGGTCATAATAACTGAAATCTTCAATATCTGAAAGACAGGTAGCTGCATGTTGCCCCATTAATAACCTGATATAGGGCTTCATCTTCTTCAAAAAATATGGGCTAATTTCAGACATCGCATGGTTGAATAATATGTCAGGTTTATAAAATTTAACTTGTTCTTCCAACATATCATAAAACCATGAATCCAGTGAGCGTGCAATCGTCCAGAGAAAAGACTTAAAATAAGTTAGTGAAGCTTTGGTGGCTATACTTTCTAATATCATTTTACTACTGTATTTAAAAGGTGATGATTCCTTAAAGCAGATACCATGCTCTCTTGCCCATGCCTTTTGTATAAACTTATTATTGGCATGAATATCCCACGCCTCATGCCCCAGTTTGCGCAGATTGCTTGAGTAAAAATCTGCCACTCCAAAAAGGCTCTCGTTACGCTTCCTCATCTGCTCATCATAAGACTTATTCTCTAAGCCATGGTGATTTTTATAGAGCCCCTGTAGAAATTCAGGATAGTCAGTATTGATGATAAGAAATTTCACAGTCTACTAAACCCCTATTTTTAAGGTTAATTGTATTTTTCTGAATGGATTAATTTAATACAAGAAAATGGATATATAAACTATCGAGAAAAATCTTGAAATCCGATTTGAATCTTTCTCCAGACTTTTTGAGGATTTTGAGCCACCTGTGCTACAAAATTACCAATGTTTCCGCAAAATTGGCCTAACCGATTTGAACGGATAAAATCATGCCACCAGTTCTCATTAGGACGATTGGAAAAATCTATCTTGATGCCTTCCTCTCGGGCATATACCTTGGCAGCCTTTGACCATAGACCTTTATTAATAGCCGTGCATACATAGTCCACACCATAGTGAAAGGGCTGATTCTTTTCACCGACGAATTTTTTAACACACAGAAATCTCTTATCATACTTACGGCTGCGGATGGTTCCATGGATCTCAAACTGCCAGGGATTTTCATCTGGCACAATGAGATTCTTGAACACACTTTTTCGCCAGATTGCAACCTGCAGTGATGAGCGGTAAGACGCATTTTGATCAATTATCCCGACCCTCCAGTCATCGGGAAAATCAGTATCAGGGGGCGGACATGGAAAGAGGCGAATATAATCAGCCTTATCCTGCTCCATAATAGCAATGTAATCTTCGATAACCCTATTATCAACCGATCTTTTAATCCAAAAATCTTCATGCGTATATAAAACATACGGTGTGTTGATCTGCTGAAGTGCCTTGAGGGTATTGTGCCCCCAGCCCTTATCCTCACCAACTTTAAGCGCCTTTGAACAACCATCAGTGAAATCTTTATAGTTTGTTACGATAAAGACATCGTAAGGGCAATCGTGCCAATACTTCTTGAGTCCATGGCAGTAAGGTTCCCAGCAATCAGAAAAATCATCGCAAGAACTGACCAAAACAGTCAACTTCTTCATGGTAATGTCCTTTATAAGCTTAACTAGTTCACACTGAAAAATGACCTTTTTTTCACTTCCGTTAC
>JACQEW010000185.1 GCA_016200365.1 Nitrospinota bacterium | reverse complement strand
ACTGCAAATCCTTTACCCTGCTCTCCTGCCTTTGCTGCTTCTATGGCGGCATTCAAGGCAAGGAGGTTTGTTTGGTTGGCTATGTCAGTTATTACTCCTACGATGACTTCTATCTTCTTGCTGCTCTCCTCTATATTCTTCATTGCCTTTGCTGTCTGATTTACTGCCTCTCCTCCCTTAACTGCCTGCTCATTAGCCTTTGCCGATATATCACTCGCCTTTACTGCACTGTCTGCTACTTCTTTTATGGCTTTATCCATTTCTCCTATGCTGCTGGAAGATTCCTCTACTGCTGAGCTTTGTGTCTCCGCCCCTTTGGATATTTCGTTGCTGGTTGCCGATGCCTGCTGTATCGAGGCTGCCATCTCCTCTGATGCGGATGCTACATTCAATGCCGTATGGCTTATCTGAACTACTATATCGTGTATCTTTTCTACAAAGGCGTCAAACCAGTGGGCTAAGTCGCCCACCTCATCGCTCTGCTTGAGATTCAGCCTCTTTGTTAAATCCCCTTCGCCTGTGGCGATGTCCTTAAGCATGGCAACAGTATTGTTTATCGGCTGGGTAATACTACGAGCAATGAAGATGCTGAATCCTATGCCCATGGCAATGGAGACTAACACAAGTATTATATTCATAGATACCGTACGGCTTGTGATGGCTTTCAGAACCGGTTCGGCAGACTCCATCCGCTTGTTGCCTTCATCTGCAAAATCCTTTGCAGCCTGCTCCATTTTATGGGTTGCCTCTTTATACTCTCCGATAACTGTATTTGCCTCTTGCGGGGTCTTCAGCTTTCCTTCTTTAATCATACCGTAGACCCTATTGAAGCCAGACTCATAGAGGGATAAATTGTTCTTCATTGAAGCAACCAGTTCTTTATCCTGCTGTAGCTCTACAACTTTTTCGAGAACATTGAGCCTTTCAATCAAGTGGTCATACTGTTCTTTCCATTTTTTTAAATACGCCTCTTCTTTCTCCTTTAATCCTATGTTCAAAAAGATGTCCTTTTCATATCTACGGAGACCGAGAACATTTGCCCGTGCCCTTGAGGCATTCTCGGCAATTTGCGCATCGCTTTTAAGGAGCTTTATTGTTTTTCCGGAAACAGAGTTGATACCCCGGTAACCCAATAATCCCACAGCAAGCAATAGAAACAGAACAAGACCAAAGCCAAATCCCAACCGCATACCGATTTTCATATTTTTAAACATAGCCCCTCCTCCTTTAAAAATTAACATCGAACTGCGTTGTAAAGACCCATGATGCACCTTCAACCGCCATTGCTGCCATTGCATCGTTGAACCATATAGGACAGCTAACAGCTTACTGCGGGTTAATTAGGTTTTTGTTCATGTATAGGAAATTATAAAAACAAGGAGAAAGGGGAAAAGGGGAGAGATGGGGATAAGAAAAGAATAAAAAAATATTTTTTTCTCCATTTCCCCTATTTCTCCATTCTCCTTAATCTTTTTCTTTTGTTCATTTAGTCTGTGTAAATCTGTGGCTAAACCAGGTTTTTGTTCATGCGGTAGTGGATATTGTATCCGTCCTGCCCTCTTTTAAAACAGCATGGGCTGCGGCTAACCGGGCTATTGGAACCCTGAAGGGCGAACAACTGACATAGTTCAATCCGGTTCTGTGGCAGAACTCTACAGAGCTCGGCTCTCCGCCATGCTCTCCGCATATACCTACTTTAAGATTCGGTTTTACAGACCTGCCTTTTTCAACAGCCATCTTTATTAATTCCCCAACACCCTCTTGATCTATCGCCACAAAGGGATCCTTTGGGAGTATCCTTTTTTCAATATAAAAGGGGAGGAAATTCCCTGAATCGTCTCTGCTTATACCGAATGTCGTCTGTGTAAGGTCGTTTGTCCCGAAGGAGAAGAACTCAGCCTCTGCTGCAATCTTGTCTGCTGTTATAGCCGCCCTCGGTAATTCAATCATTGTCCCGACTGTATATTTTACCTTAACACCAGTTTTCTCCATTACCTCATCTGCAACCTTGACAAGCCTCTCCTTTGTATATTTCAGCTCGTTTATATGACCTACAAGAGGTATCATTACCTCTGGCTCGATATTTTTACCCTTCTTTGCCAGTTCACATGCTGCCTCAAAGATCGCCTGAACCTGCATCTCGTATATCTCAGGATAGGTGATACCAAGCCTGCACCCCCTATGACCCAGCATGGGGTTGAACTCTTTAAGGCTTTTAGACTTTTCTTTGAGCCTATCAACAGGCACATTCATATCCTTTGCAAGGGCTTCAATCTCCTCATCGGTATGAGGAAGGAATTCATGGAGCGGCGGGTCGAGGAGCCTTATGGTAACAGGGTAGCCGTCCATTTCCTTGAATATCCCTTTAAAATCTCCTCTCTGCATCGGCAGGATCTTTGCCAGAGCCCTTCTCCTCTCCACCTCTGTATCAGAGAGTATCATCTCCCTTACCGCGTCAATCCTCTCCCCTTCAAAAAACATGTGCTCTGTGCGGCACAGTCCGATACCCTCTGCGCCAAAATCCCTTGCAACCTTTGCATCATGGGGTGTATCGGCATTTGTCCTTACCTTTAATCTCCTGACCTCATCAGCCCATTTCATTAATTGGGCAAAATTCCCCGATAATTTAGGCTGGATCAATTTCACCTTGCCTAACATAACCCTTCCTGTGCTTCCATCGAGGGTTATCCAATCGCCTTCTTTAACGACAGTGCCATTTACCCTGAATTGTCCCTTTTCTTCTTCAATCGTTATCTCTTTACATCCTGCCACGCAGCACTTGCCCATCCCCCTCGCCACCACTGCTGCATGGGATGTCATTCCGCCGGTAACGGTTAAAATCCCCTGTGCTGCATTCATACCGGCAATATCCTCCGGCGAGGTCTCCTGTCTGACTAATATAGCCCTCTCACCCTTTGAAGCCATCTCCTGCGCTGCCTCAGCAGTAAAGACCACCCTTCCCACACCTGCACCCGGTGATGCAGGCAGCCCTTTTCCCAATACATCTACCTTTGCTTTTGGATCAACAGTGGGATGGAGCAGTTGGTCCAATTGCTCGGGCTCAACCCTCAAGAGCGCTGTATTTTTATCTATCAATCCATCCTTTACCATCTCCACTGCAATCCTCACAGCAGCCTCGGCAGTCCTCTTGCCTGTCCTTGTCTGGAGCATGTATAGCCTTTTATCCTGCACCGTAAACTCGATGTCCTGCATATCCTTATAATGGGTCTCGAGCTTCTGATATATATCAACCAGCGAGTTATAAACATCCGGTATCTTATCCTTTAACTCCTCGATTGCGAGAGGCGTCCTTATCCCTGCCACTACATCCTCACCCTGTGCATTGAAAAGAAATTCGCCGTAAAACTTCCTTTCCCCTGTGGCAGGGTTACGGGTAAAGGCAACACCCGTCCCTGATGTATCGCCCATATTTCCAAATACCATTGCCTGAACATTTACAGCAGTCCCCCAATCATCCGGGATGCCGTAAAGTTTTCTGTATGTGATAGCCCTCTGGTTGTTCCACGATTCAAAAACAGCGTTGATTGCCATTCTAAGCTGCTCTTTCGGGTCTTCGGGGAAATCCTTTCCTGTCTCTTTTTTTACCAGCGCCTTATACCGTTTAACAATATCCTTTAATGCGTCAACATTCAGGTCAGTATCATACTTAGCTTTATATTTCTCCTTGATCTCATTCATGACCTCCTCAAATTGATTTATCTCAACCTCATGACCATCTTCTGTCTTCTTTTTCTTCTTCTTGATACCGAGGACTACGCCGCTGAACATGGTTATGAATCTCCTGTAGGCATCGTAGACAAATCTCTCATTCCCTGTCCTCTCGATAATCCCTTTTATCGTATTTTCATTAAGCCCAAGATTTAAAACCGTATCCATCATGCCTGGCATAGATGCCCTTCCCCCTGACCTGACCGATACGAGAAGTGGTTGGGAGTTGCTGCCGAATTTCATTCCCATAGCATCTTCCAACCTAACAAGATTTTTCTCTATCTCATCCAATAATCCATCGGGATACTTTTTATTGTTTTCAAAATATTCATTGCACGCCTCTGTAGAAATAGTAAAACCGGCAGGCACGGGTATACCAAGATTCGTCATTTCCGCTATATTCGCCCCCTTACCTCCGAGGAGCGGTTTCATATTAGCCCCCCCTTCGGCACCTCCCTGACCAAAAAAATAGACATACTTCTTCATAATAATAAATCCCCCTAACTAATTAAATGTATAGACTTTCAATGTAGGGCAAGCCTTTAGGCTTGCTTATGCAGGGCTAAAGCCCTGCCCTACGGTGTGTTGCTGCCGAAGGCAGCCTAATTTATATTTACTGCCGAGAGGCAGTCAACAACAGTTTAACATACTACCACAACATCAAAATTGCTTTCAACCAAAATTTAAGAATAATCCAATGAGCAAACATAATAATCACACAAAGACACAAAACCTCAAAGAAATTAAAAAAAATTAAAAGATTAAGTCTTTTAATCTGTAATTCTTTTCTTTGTGTTCTTTGTGACTTTGTGTGAGAAAAGAACTTTTTTCTGTGATTTCAGTGCCTTCAGTGGTTTATATTTTTTTATAAATCACTTCACTATAACTATCTTTGTAAAATCAGCAAGTTGCATAAATATCTTTGATATTTCGCTTAATAAATTCAGACGATTTTCCCGCAATGTTTTATCATCTACCATCACCATAACTTCATCAAAAAATCTATCTACGGAATCCCTTATCTCTGCAATCTTTTTCAGGGCATCGAGATACCTTTTTTCTTTTATCAGCCTCTCCGCCTCATTTCTTATATTGTTAAAACTTTCATATAAACCTTTCTCGGCATCTTCTTTGAATAAATTCGGCTCCGGTATCCCGCTGGTATTTTCTTTCAAGATATTCGCTGCCCTTTTAAATGCAATAGTCAGCGGCTCAAAATATTCCATCGTCTTAAATTCTGATAAAGCCTTTACCCTGTTTATATCATCCACAAGATAATCAAACCCCGCAGAAAAAACTGCATCCACAACATCATAGGAAATGCCGTCTGATACCAACTGATTTTTAAGTCTTGACTTAAAGAAATCAAGGACATCTTTTTTCACTTCTCCCTTATCCCGTTCTATTTTTCCACTTAGATTCTCTATGCCTTTAACGATTAAATCCAGTATGGAAATCCGATACCCCTTCCCTAATATTATATTGACAATGGCAAGGGTCTGACGCCGCAAGGCATAAGGGTCTTCCGAGCCGGTAGGTATAAGCCCGATTCCGAAACAACTAACAATCGTATCTATCTTATCCGCAATACTTACAATGGCACCTGCATCGCTCTCTGGTAATTTATCCCCCACAAATTTTGGAAGATAATGCTCATAAATTGCATTTGCCACATCGGGTTTTTCGCCTGAAAGCAGCGCATATTCTCTCCCCATTATCCCCTGTAAATCAGGAAACTCATAAACCATCCGGGTAACAAGGTCGGCTTTACACAAAAGCGCTGCCCTTTCTGCTATTTCTTTTGATTGGGGATTTATTTTATCGGCAAGGTAAGAGGTAAGTCTTACAACACGTTCAACCTTCTCTCCATAAGCGCCGAGTTTATCCTGAAATACAACAGACTTTAATTTCTCTGTGTAATCCTGAATATGCCTTTTTCTATCTTCCTCATAAAAGAATCTTGCATCCGAAAATCTTGCCCTGATTACCCTCTCATAGCCTGCCTTTACAACATCGGGGTTAGCGACCTTATTATTGCTGATTGCTATGAATTTTGATAAAAGCCTGCCGTTTGAGCTTACAATCGGAAAATATCTCTGGTGCTTTTTCATGACCGATATGAGAACCTCTTTAGGCAATTTAAGATATTCTTCCTCAAACTCTCCTAATATCGGGCAGGGGTATTCAACAAGATTGGCAACGGCATCCAGTAAATTGGGGTCTTCGTGGATATTCCCTCCAGCCTGCTTTGCAAGCTCAGAGGCTTGTTTAAGGATTATCTCCCTTCGCTCAGCCTGATTGAAAATAACAAAATGAGCCTTTGCCTTTCTGGAGTAAGAGGCAAAATCTTTT
>JACQEW010000184.1 GCA_016200365.1 Nitrospinota bacterium | reverse complement strand
ATTTTTCATGGAAATCACAAAAATTAGCCACAGATTTTCACAGATACGCACAGATAAAAAAAGGCAGAAAAAATAATTTTTTTCGGTTTTTTGTTTTCTCAATCTTCATAATCTGTGTTTATCCGTGTCCATCTGTGGCTAAAAATTTTTATTTTTTGTTCTTCAAAGGCTCTCTAAATTTTTCAGCATGCCGTCAACCTTCGTTTTCATAACATCCCTCTCTTCTGTAAATCTCTTATTTTCTTTTTCCAACTGGCTTATCCTGCCCTTCAAAGAGGCATTTTCATTTTTTAATTCGGACAGGCTTTTTATTAAACCCACTATATGAGATTCCAATTGGTCTAATTTTGAAATATCCATGCTAAGAAATATATCACCTGACCTTAACAGTGTCAAGGTAATCACTCTTGTATTGCCGGCAATTTCTATATATAATTTAAAGTATAGGAATTTCAATCCTATACTTGATTACACAGATTTTAAAAATGATTACACCGATTAATTTGAAAAATCTGTGTAATCTGAACATAATCTGTGTAATCAGTTAGTGTGAGCGAAGCGAACACCTAATTTAATTTCGAGGTTATTATCTATGATAGGCGGTATTCTCAAAAAATTTATCGGAAGCAGAAATGAGAGAGAATTGAAAAGACTCCAGGAGTATGTAGACAGGACAAACCGGCTTGAGCCTGAGATACAAAAACTCTCCAATGAAAATCTGAAGGCGAAGACAGGTGAGTTTAAGGAGAGATTGAATAATGCCATCTCAAGTCTTAGCCCCGATATTACATCCGATGATAAAAATCAGGCAATAGAGAATATGCTCAATGATCTCCTGCCGGAGGCATTTGCCGTAACGCGTGAAGCTGCAAAAAGAACCTTGAATATGCGGCACTTCGATGTCCAGCTCATAGGCGGGATTATCCTCCATGAAGGCAAGATCTCGGAGATGAAGACAGGGGAAGGCAAGACCCTCGTGGCAACCCTCCCGGTTTATTTGAACAGCCTCGCGGGCAGGGGCGTTCATGTGATTACTGTAAATGACTATCTTGCCAAAAGGGATGCAAACTGGATGGGTGAGATTTATAAATTTCTCGGGCTCTCGATAGGAATCATCCAGCATGATATGGATGATAGAAAGAGGCAGGAGGCATACGGATGCGATGTAACTTACGGCACCAATAATGAATTCGGCTTCGATTATCTCAGAGACAATATGAAGTTCTCGATTGAGACTTATGTCCAGAGAGAGCTTAACTATGCGATTGTGGATGAGGTTGACAGCATCCTGATAGATGAGGCGAGGACACCGCTAATTATCTCGGGTCCTGCCGAGGAATCTACGGATAAGTATTATAAGATTGACAAGATAATCCCAAGACTGAAAAAAGATACGGATTACCAGATTGACGAAAAGATGAGAAGTGCTACCCTGACAGAAGATGGTGTAGCAAAAACAGAGGGGCTTCTATCGGTGGAGAACCTTTATGACCCGTCTAATATAGAGATACTACACCATGTCCAGCAGGGATTGAAGGCTCATACCCTTTTTAAGAGGGATGTCGATTATATAGTTAAGGATAATCAGGTCGTAATTGTAGATGAGTTTACAGGCAGACTGATGCCAGGCAGGAGGTGGAGCGACGGGCTTCATCAGGCTGTGGAGGCAAAAGAGGAATGTAAGATTGAAAACGAAAATCAGACACTTGCCACAATCACATTCCAGAACTATTTCAGGCTTTACAACAAGCTCGCCGGCATGACAGGAACTGCAGATACAGAGGCAGCGGAGTTTCAGGAGATATATAAATTGGAGGTTTTAGTAATCCCGCCGAATAAGCCGATGATAAGGGATGATAATCCGGATGTAATCTACAGGACAGAAAAGGAGAAGTTCAATGCTATTGTCAGGGAGATAGAGGAGCTGCATAAAAAAGGTCAGCCTGTGCTGGTAGGGACAATTTCCATAGAAAATTCCGAACGTATCAGCGATATGCTGAAGAAGAAGGGTATAAAACACCATGTCCTCAATGCAAAATATCACGAGAAAGAAGCAGAGATAGTCGCACAGGCAGGAAGGCTTGCTGCTGTTACCATTGCAACAAATATGGCTGGCAGAGGCACGGATATACTCTTAGGCGGAAACCCCGATTTTCTTGCAAAGAGGCGGTTTGAAAATGAGCCTGATCCTTCGACTACGCTCAGGACAGGTTTGTCCCCTGATGATAGGAATAAAATATATGAGGAGCTTAAGGCACAGTGTGAAAAGGAGAAAGAGGAGGTAATAAGAGCCGGCGGACTCCATATCCTCGGAACAGAAAGACATGAGGCGAGGAGAATAGATAACCAGTTGAGGGGACGTTCGGGGAGACAGGGAGACCCCGGGTCATCCAGATTTTATCTCTCCTTAGAGGATGATCTCTTGAGGATATTCGGCTCGGATAGAATATCGGGTCTGATGGAAAGACTCGGCATGGAAGAAGACCAGCCCATCGAGCATAAAATGATAACAAAGGCAATCGAGAATGCGCAGAGAAAGGTAGAGGCGCATAACTTTGATATTAGAAAACATCTTCTTGAATATGACGATGTTATGAACAAGCAGAGGGAGGTTATTTATGAGCAGAGGAGACAGGTCTTAGATGGTGAGAGCTTAAAGGATATGTTCTTTGAGATGGCTGAGGAGGTGCTGGATGATACAATGGGTGTGTATGTTGATGGGGATAAACATCCTGAAGATTGGGATATAAATGGTTTAAAGGAATTTTTAATCAGGCAGTTTTCCATGAGCATAACATTAACCCCCCCTATCCCCCCTTTACAAAGGGGGGGGAATGGGGGGGGTAGTGTGTTATCAATTGACGGCGGGCAGAATCTTGCTATCAATGAGATTACACAGGAAACCCTGAAGGATGCGCTCATCGAGGCATTGCAGCGGAAATATGCGAGCAGAGAGTCGGAAATGGGAAAGGAGATGATGCGTTATATAGAGAAGATGGTCATGCTCCAGATTATAGATAATCAGTGGAAGGACCACCTCCTCGTAATGGACCATATAAAAGAGGGGATAGGATTCAGGGGCTACGCACAGAAAAACCCGTTAAATGAATATAAGAAAGAGGGATTCGATGCCTTTGCTGCAATGATAGGGAGGATACGGGAAGAGATAACAAACTATATATTCAAGATTCAGGTTGCAAAAGAAGAGGCGATAGCCGAGATAGCGCCGAGGAGACAGAGGGTGTTTGAGCACAGAGGACAGGGAGGGAATGGAGGCGAAGCGCCGTCTCAGGCTAAGAGAGATGGCAAAAAAATAGGCAGAAACGACCCCTGCTCATGCGGGAGCGGAAAAAAATATAAAAAATGCTGCGGGGCATGAAAGAACAGAAGACAGAGAACAGAAAATCTGACTTCTGACTTCTGACTTCTAATTTTAATTATGGTTACTGTAGATATTGTAAATAGTAGTGAGGTAAAAGAGGAATGGAACCTGTTTTTAAAGGAGAGCGAGAATGCCTCCTTCGCCTCCCTTTTTGATTGGAAAGCAGTCTATGAAGATGTCTTTGGTTTCAAGACGTTCTATCTCTTGATAAGAGAGGATGAAAAAATCAGAGGTGTTTTACCTCTTGTTCATATAAAAAGTCCTCTAATCGGCAGGGGGGCATTTCTTGTCTCCACTCCTTACCTTACACAGTCCGGCCTATGTTCAAACGGGAATCAATTTGATACCCTCCCTCTCATCAATAGATTGAAGGAACTGACGGAAGATTGCAGGGCAAAGTACGT
>JACQEW010000188.1 GCA_016200365.1 Nitrospinota bacterium | reverse complement strand
TTCTGCTCTACATAATGTCCCTGAAAATTATGCGGGTATTTGTAGTCCTTTCCAAAGCCGTATTTAAAGGCGTCTCCATAATGGCTGTCTTTAAGATGAACAGGCACGGGATAGCTTTTGCCGTTCTTCTCAATATCATGGAGCGCCTTATCAATCGTTGTTATAGCTGAATTGCTTTTAGGCGCTACAGCTACATATATAACTGCCTGTGCCAGCGGTATCCTCGCCTCGGGCCAGCCGAGTTTTTCCACTGCATTGGCAGCAGAGACCGACAGAACCAGCGCCATCGGGTCGGCATTTCCCACATCTTCGGAGGCGGTTACGATGAGTCTCCGTGCAATAAACCTCGGGTCTTCACCCCCTGCAATCATCTTTGCAAGATAGTATATCGAGGCATCAGGGTCAGAGCCTCTCAAAGATTTCTGAAACGCAGAGGCATGGTCATAATGTTCGCTCCCCATCTTATCATAGAGAAGGGAAGCCTTTTGCAATACCTCCTCAACTATCGTTGCATCAATTTTTCTCTTGCCATTGCTGTCAGGCTCTGATGAAAATGTCGCAGCCTCCAAAGCATTCAATGCAAATCTTGCATCTCCATTAGCCTGAATTATTATATTATGAAGGGCATCAGGTTCTATATCGAGCTTATATTCGCCAATGCCCTTTTCTTTATCATCAATTGCCCTCCGGACGATTGTCTTAATATCCTCATAAGAAAGATATTCCAGACGGAATATCTGACACCTTGAGCGAAGTGCAGGTATTACCTCAAATGAGGGATTCTCGGTTGTAGAGCCTATAAGCGTTATAATCCCTTTTTCCACAAAGGGGAGGACGGCATCCTGCTGAGCCTTATTAAAACGATGAACCTCGTCAATGAATAAAATTGTCCTCATCTTTTTAGCCTCAAGTTCTCTCTGTGCGATATTTATTATCCTCCGTAAATCCGCAACACCTGCATTTACTGCGCTTATCTCCTCAAACCTTCTTTTCGTGGTATTGGCAATAATCCTCGCCAGAGTGGTCTTCCCTGAGCCCGGAGGTCCCCAGAAGATGATCGAGCCGATACTATCCCTCTCGATTAGCTTCCTTAAAGGTTTCCCTTCTCCTATCAGGTGCTGCTGCCCGGCAAAATCCTTTAGTGTAGAAGGTCTCATCTTGTCCGCAAGCTGTGTCATCCTCTTGCTCACATCTTCAGTGTCTCTGAATAGGCTCGTCATGTAAAAGATTCTGCAATAAATAACCCCTAAAAGCAACAAAATTTGAGATGTTTTTTGAGATGTTTTGTGACACAAAACAAAATTTGATTGACATACAAAACCTGTTATGTTTTAATTTTTTATCTGCAAAACAATTTAAATTTAATGTAGGGCAAGCCTTTAGGCTTGCATGCAGGGCTAAAGCCCTGCCCTACGGTGTATGTTGCTGAATTTATTTGGAGAGAAGACTTTTCTCCTTAATCTTTTCAAGGGGGGTATTTTATGGATTGGGGAATGAAGAACAGGCTGTCGCAGCTTATTAAACCTGACGGCAAGTGCATGTTTCTGCCGATTGACCACGGATATTTTCTCGGACCTACATCAAAATTGGAGAAACCGGGTAAAACCATTAAACCGCTCCTGCCGTTTTGCGATGCACTATTTGTTACCAGAGGGGTGTTGAGGTCGTGTGTGCCGCAGGATACCAATGTTCCTATCATTTTACGGGTATCCGGAGGCACAAGTATCGTAGGGAAAGACCTTGCTAATGAAGGTCTTACTACCTCTATAAAAGAGGCGGTAAGACTCAATGCTGCTGCTGTAGGGTTATCCGTTTTTATAGGGAGCGAGTATGAGCGGCAGACTTTGTTAAATCTTTCACAACTTGTAAATGATGCTGAAGAATACGGCATACCTGTAATGGCGGTTACTGCGGTCGGTAAGGAACTGGAAAAGCGTGATGCCCGGTATCTCGGACTGTGCTGTCGAATTGCAGCAGAGTTAGGGGCAAAGGTAGTGAAAACCTACTGGTGCGAAGATTTCGATAAGGTTGTAAACGGATGTCCTGTTCCGGTTGTTATTGCAGGGGGACCGAAGACAGAGACGGAACTTCAAGTGTTTGAGTTTGTTTATGACGGCATGCAGAAGGGGGCTATAGGAGTCAATCTTGGAAGAAATATCTGGCAGAATGCCCATCCTGTGCCTATGATTAGGGCGCTCCGTGCAGTCATTCACGAAAAGGCTACGGCAAAAGAGGCGGACGATATTTATAACAGCCTGAAAAGCGGTAAAAAGGATAAAAAATAAATAGAACGCAGATAAACGCAGATTTTACAGATTTACACAGATTAAAAAATAATAATATAGATTTCTATCAGCGAAAATCTGTTAAATCAGCGTCATCAGTGTTCTTTGTTCTGAGGTCTTTTGGAAAGATTTGATATATTGATTTTGGGTGCGGGTCCTGCAGGATATGTCGCTGCAATCAGGGCTGCCCAGTTAAAAAAGAGGGTCTGTGTAATCGAGAAGGCTGAGGTTGGCGGGACATGCTTGAACAGGGGATGTATCCCTACGAAATCATTAATAGCGTCTGCCAATCTCTTTTCTTTTATAAAGAGGGCATCCGAGTTTGGAATATCTGTTGAGAATGCCGCTGTAAATTTCAAGGCGGTTCAGGAAAGAAAGAAAAAGGTTGTAGATTCGGGCATAAAGGGTATAAAATCGCTCTTTAAAAGATACGGCATTGCTTTGGAATATGGGGTTGCGGGATTCAAAGAGCCATTTGCTGTCGAAATACGGAAAGGGAGCGGGGAGACAAAAATTTTGAGTGGGGATAAAATAATTATCTCTACAGGTTCCCGTCCTTCCGATATTCCCGGGGTTATCGCCGATAATAAGCATATATTCGACAGCGATTCAATCCTTGAAACCGATAATTTACCCGCCTCTCTGACGATAATAGGCGGGGGCGCTGTCGGCTGTGAGTTCGCCCATATCTTTAACAGTTTTGGAGTAAAGGTAAATATTATAGAGTTAATGCCACATCTTATCCCTTTAGAGGATGAGGATATTTCATGTACGCTTGAAAGGGAGTTTAAAAAGAAGGGGATAAAGATATTTTTGGGCAAGAGGGTTGAAAGGGTCTTAAAAGGGGAGGGGGAGGTAAAGATAGTTTTATCTGACGGCATTGAAATCGAATCGGAAAGGCTTCTTCTATCAGTAGGGAGGAGATTTAATACAGCAGGGCTTGGAATCGAAAATACAGGAGTAAAGACAGGGGAAAAGGGGAATATATTGGTTGATGATAAAATGGAGTCATCGGTATCAGGTGTATATGCAGCAGGCGATGTAGCAGGTAGGGCGATGCTTGCTTATGTTGCATCGAAGGAGGGTATTGTTGCAGCAGAAAATGCCTCCGGTATCGAGGGCAAAATGGATTATTCCGTTATACCCTCTACAGTGTTTACAGAGCCTGAGATAGGCTGCGTGGGCTTAAAAGAGAGGGAGGCGGTTGAAAGTAGCATAAAAATAGCTAAAGGCTTCTTTCAGTTCAGGGCGCTGGGAAGGTCTCATGCCAGCGGTGAAATTTCAGGGATGGTGAAGGTTATAAGCGATGCAGGTACGGATAAGGTTTTAGGGGTTCACATTATCGGCGCTCATGCCTCTGAGATGGTTCATGAGGCTGTGGTTGCTATAAAGATGGGGATGAGAGCAAAGGAACTTGAGGATACTATACATGCCCATCCTGTTTTTTCCGAAGGGATTATGGAAGCGGCAGCAGATGTTCATGGAAGGGCAATACATAAAATATAGTAAGCAGTAGGCAGTAAGCAGTAAGCAGTAAAGAAAAGAATTGAAAAGTTTTCTGCCTACTGCCTACTCCTTACTGCTTACTTTTATAAAGGGGGTTTTATAATGAACGAAATAGTAGAAAAAAAAGTTTGGTGGCAAGATGCGCCTGCTATAAAGGAATTTGAGGTAAAGGCGCCGTGGATTGCCGAAAAGCATCAGGCAGGACAGTTTGTAGTCTTGAAGGTGTCCGAGAACGGGGAGAGGATACCCTTGACAGTATCGGACAAGGATGTTAAAAAGGGAACGATAAATATACTCTTCCAGGAGGTAGGTGCTACTACAATGACCCTCGGCAGGCTGAGTAAAGGGGATAAAATATTGGATTTAACAGGACCTCTCGGAAAACCGACCCATATAGAAAAATTCGGGACAGTGGTATGTATCGGCGGCGGTATCGGCGTTGCCCCTGTCCATCCCATAGCGCAGGCATTCAAGGCTGCGGGAAATAAGGTAATATCAATCCTCGGTGCAAGGACAAAGGGTATTTTGATATATGAGGAGCGCATGAGAAAGACCAGCGACGAGGTCAGGATAACAACAGATGACGGCTCTTACGGGAGACATGGGTTTGTTACCGATGAATTAAAGGCGATGATAGAGTCTGGTATGAAGATTGACCTTGTTGTTACAATTGGTCCTGCGATAATGATGAAGATGGTCTGCAAAGTTACAGAGCCTTATAAAATACATACCTATGCCAGTTTGAATACCATAATGCTGGACGGGACAGGGATGTGCGGTGCGTGCCGTGTAACAGTCGGAGGCAAGACAAAATTCGTATGCGTTGACGGGCCTGAATTCGACGGACATCAGGTAAACTTTGATGAGATGATGGCACGGCTGAGGCAGTATTTAGATGAGGAAAAATTGGCAAGGGAGATATGTCAGAAGAATACATGCGGAGTGAGATAATAAAAGTAAGCAGTAGGCAATAGGCAGTAGGCAGTAGGTAGTAGGTTTTTATTGCTTACTGCTTACTGCCTACTGCTTACTGTATTATAGAGAGGGAGGTAATAATGGCTGAAGAAAAGAAAGAAAAGAAACCAAAGATTCCAAAGATTCCAAGGCAGCCGATGCCCGAACAGGATCCGCATGAGAGGGCAAGAAACTTTAATGAAGTTACCTGCGGCTTTACAGGAGAATTATCTGACAACGAGGCACTGAGGTGCATTCAGTGTAAGAAGCCTCTCTGTATTGACGGCTGTCCTGTTTCTATAAATATCCCTGCCTTTATCAAAAAAGTTGCAGAGGGTGATATATTAGGTGCAGCGAAGGTAATAAAAGAATCGAATCTCCTGCCTGCGATATGCGGCAGAGTCTGCCCTCAGGAAGACCAATGCGAGATGCTCTGTGTCGTGGGCAAAAAAGACAAACCGGTGGCAATTGGAAGGCTTGAGAGGTATGTGGCTGATTACGAAGCAGTACATGGTAAATTTGAAATGCCGGAGATGTCGCCTAAGACAGGCAAAAAGGTGGCGATTGTGGGGTCGGGACCTGCTGGTCTGGCATGTGCAGGAGACCTTATTAAATGGGGACATACGGTAACAATTTTTGAAGCGCTTCACAAGGCAGGGGGAGTGCTTGTCTACGGCATACCTGAGTTCCGTCTGCCAAAGGCAATAGTAGAGAGGGAGCTGGATTATCTTAAAAAAATAGGAGTTGAATTCAGGTTAGACCATGTCATAGGAAGGATTAGAACTGTTGACGAATTAATGCAGAAGGACGGTTACAATGTAGTTTTCCTTGCCAATGGTGCGGGGCTGCCTCAATTTATGAATATCCCAGGAGAAAATCTTAACGGTGTCTATTCTGCCAATGAATTTCTTACCAGGTCAAATCTCATGAAGGCATATAAATTCCCCGAATACGATACGCCTATAAAGAGATTTAAGAATGTTGCCGTCATAGGCGGCGGAAATACTGCGATGGATGCAGTAAGGACTGCATTAAGACTTGGCGCAGATAATGCGTATATAATCTACAGAAGGTCAATGGCTGAGATGCCTGCGAGAAAAGAAGAGATTGAGCATGCAGGGCATGAGGGGGTTAAATTTATAATGCTTACCGCCCCTGTCCGTGTTATCGGGAATGAGAAGGGATGGGTAACCGGGCTTGAGTGTATAAAGATGCAGCTTGGCGAGCCGGATGATTCAGGCAGGAGAAGGCCTGTTCCAATCAAGGAGTCTGAATTTGTTGTAAATCTCGATGCTATAATCGTTGCAATAGGGACGAATGCAAATCCGCTGGTGGCGCAGACAACTCCCGGACTCGACCTCAATAAATGGGGCTATATCGTGGTTGATGATGAAAAGACCTGCAGGACAAGCAAGAAAGGCATATTTGCAGGGGGAGACATTGTTACAGGTGCGGCAACGGTTATACTTGCCATGGGTGCCGGCAGGAGTGCAGCTAAATATATAGATGAATATTTAAAGACCCTGTAAAAGAACAAAAACCTAATTTAACCGCAGAGACGCAGAGGCACAGAGAAAGACAAGAAGTAAGAAGCCAGAAGCAAGATTTTTTTTCTTGCCTCTTGCATCTTTCCTCTTTTTTAATCTTTTTTTTCTCTGCGTCTCCGCGCCTCTGCGGTTTATAATTTCCTTAAAAAAATAAAAAAATTATTGACATTAAATTTTTAGTTGTGGTAAATTTACCTTCCCATGTCTATTTAAGGAGAAAAGGGGAAGGTGGAGAAATGGAGAAAAGAAGACTTTTTAAAAATATTTTTTCTCCATTTCACCCATTCTCCTTAATCTTTTTTAGGGTGAGGAGGGGTAATGGATAGGGAAAACGAGTTTGAAAAGCGGGTCTCCAGAAGGAGATTCTTCAATGTTGCAGGATGGACAGGGCTTTGTGCATTTTTAGGCAGCTCAGGGGCAGCAGCAGCAAGATTTTTCTACCCAAAAGTTCTATATGAGCCAGCAAGCACCTTTAATGCGGGAAAACCTGAAGAATATCCTGCACCCACAGGAAATGAGCAGGCTGTTGTGGATGAGAGGTGGAAGAAGAGCCAGAGGGTATGGATGGTCAGGAACAGGGAGGGTATTTATGCAGTAGTTGCTGTATGTACACATCTTGGATGCACTCCAAACTGGTTTCCCACAGAAGTTCGTTTTAAATGTCCCTGTCACGGCAGTAACTTTAATCCAGACGGAGAGGTAATAGCTGGACCTGCCCCGGAACCACTCTTCAGGGCAAAAATAGAACTTGCACCTGATGGCTCTATGATAGTTACGACAGGGCTGCTCGGTATAAGAAGGGCAAATCTTCAGGCGCAGAAAAAGACTCTGGGAGTCTTCTGGACAGAGGAAGAAAAAGAGATCATCTGGAAGCCGCCGTATTTTTTGCAACTAAAGGCATGAATAGTTGATGGGTTGGTGAGTTGATGAGTTAAAAACTCATAAACTCATTAACTCATAAACTCATTAACTCTTTTTGGGGGGGTGAATAATGGCAGCAAATTTCGATAATCGAGATGATGTATCATTTGTTCCGTCCTTTTGCAAAAAGATAGCTGAGTATATTAAAAATACAGATATTTGGAAATCTATATTCAGGGTCGGTTATCCGGACACCATGCCGAAGAGAATGGCTGTGATGAGAAGCAGCTTCTACATGCACCTCTTTCCTACAAAGGTAGGCATCCACGGGATGAAGCTGAAATATTCATGGTGCATGGGCGGAATAACATTCTTCCTCTTTTTAGCTCTTACCATAACAGGTGTCCTGCTTATGTTCTACTATGTCCCTGAAGAGCATAGGGCATTTGATGATATGAAGGATTTAAGATATGTAGTTCCATTTGGTGTAATATTGAGGAATATGCACAGATGGGGGGCACATGGAATGGTTTTTACAGTCATACTCCACATGATAAGAGTCTTTTATACAGGTTCTTATAAACCGCCAAGACAGTTTAACTGGACGGTTGGGGTTTTGCTTCTTTTGCTAACATTACTTCTGAGTTTTACAGGGTATCTGCTCCCCTGGGACCAGCTTGGTTTTTGGGCAGTTACCGTAGGTACAAACATGGCTTCTGCTACACCCTTTCTGGGCTATGAAGGTCCATTTTCTAAATATCTTGGTATAGCGATTGATAATGATATTCGTTTTGCCCTTATAGGTGGGACAAGGATTGGTCCGAATGCACTTATCAGGGCGTATGTATGGCACTGTGTTGGATTACCATTGATTGCAACCGCCCTTATGGTATTTCATTTCTGGAGGATAAGAAAGGATGGATTCTCGGGACCAATGTAATAATTAACTGACAACTTACAACTGATAACCTACAACTAACAAATGGCAGATGTGGTTAGTTGTAAGTTGTTAGTGGTTAGTTAGTAATTGGGAGGTTTAAATGTCCGATTCGACAATAAAAACCGATGCAATGATTGCCACCCAGCCGGGATATGAAAAGATGCCGTCCTGGCCATATTTTATATGGATAATATTTTTATCCATGATATTTGTTACTATTCTGCTCTGGGTATTATCCATGCTCTTTAATGCACCCCTTGAAGAAGCGGCAGAATGGGCAAAGACCCCGAATCCTGCAAAGGCGCCGTGGTATTTTATCGGACTGCAGGAACTCCTTGTATATTTTGATCCATGGATTGCCGGTGTCCTTATACCTCAGCAAATTATTATAGGATTAATGCTTATCCCCTATGTAGACACAGCGCCGTCGGTTCAAGGATGTTACAACTATTCTAAACGGAAGTTTCAATTTTTATTTTTCTCCTCTGGTATATTTCTATGGTTCTTTTTGATTGTAATTGGACAGTTTTTAAGGGGTCCGAGCTGGGAGATGTACTGGCCTCTTATTGACTATCCCTTAGGCGGACATGAGTGGGTATATCCAGGGCAGCCATTAAAAACATCGCAGGCTAAGCTTTACAGCCTGAGCTTGCCTGTCGGTTTAACCCTTTCGGCAATATTTTTTTCGGTTGGAATGGCACTTCCTGTCCTTATATTTAAAAAATATTTCAAACAACTTGGAATAATAAAATATTCACTGGTAGCGATTCATGTATTGCTTACACTCGGGGTAGTGGGAAAGATACTCTTAAGGCTTGTTCTTGGAATAAAATATGTAATAGTTACGCCGTGGTTCAACATATAATCACTGACAACTAACCACTAACAACTGACAACATAAAACAGCGGTAAATAAATAATAAGTGGTAAGTTGTCAGTTATTAGGGAGAGATTATGCTAAATACAATTATAGTTCTGGCTCTAATAGTAAATCTTGCTGCCTTGATAATCTTCTGGAGGAAAGACCAGAATAATGTTTACGCTGTATTTATAATTACCATTGTGTTTCTTTTTGGTGCAACTGTTTACAAAGATTCTGAGCCTGAATGGAAGAAGTATCAGCGAGAGTATAAGAAGCTTTTGATAGAAAAAACCAAAGATCCTAAAAAAAAGAAGTCTATTGAAGCGGCTCCGATTGAAGTAAAACAGCTCTGGAATCAAGGTCTTGATGTCGCAGACAGATGCATTACATGCCACCTTGGTTATGATACTCCTGAATTTGCTGACGCACCTCTCCCCTATAAATACCATGCAAAGGCGAGGGAGCATGATTTTAATAAGGTCGGCTGCACTATATGCCATGAAGGGCAGGGGAGGGCAACGGAGAAAGTAGATGCCCATGCGAGAGGTATTCCCCATTGGGACAACCCTTTACTTCCTGTAAACATGGTTCAAAGCACCTGCGGGAAATGCCATTCCGAGATTCACGAAGAGGGCAAAGAACTTAAAGGTGCCGATATGCTCAATCTGGCAAAGAAACTCTCTGTTACAAACAAGCTTGAGGTGCCGTGTATTACCTGCCATGCTATAAAGGGTGTAGGTGAGATATTAGCCCCTGATTTATCAGAGTTTGGCAGCAGGACAGAGCATGAATTTGAGTTGTCCCATGATTTGACCCATATTGAGGGTGAAAAGAATATGTATAACTGGACATATCAGCACTTTCTTGACCCTCAGAAGGTAACACCAGGGTCCCCTGCTACCGCTACTACTCCTGCATCTGAGCCAACTATAATGCCTAATTTTGATTTTACACCTGATGAGGCTAATGCACTTACAGTATTTGTAATGGGTCTCAAGGAAGATAAAATACCTGGTAAATATAAATATAAGCCAAGGGCTGAGCCAAAGCCAAAGGCTATATCAAGATTTCAGGAGGCTATCTCACACGAAGAGTTTGAGAAACTCCCATTTGGAGAGCAGATTTTCATTCATTACAACTGCTGGTATTGTCATACATTGAAGGGGAGAGGCGGCAAGATAGCCCCTGACCTTACCCATGTGGGCGGTAGAAGGGACAGGGACTGGCTTATAAAACATTTTAAGGATCCGGGGTCTGTTTCACCACATACATTCATGCCTACATTCAGGCTTACTGACGAGCAGATAGATGCCTTAACAGATTTTTTGGCATCACTGAAATGAGTTAGTGAGTTCATGAGTTATTGAGTTGAAGAGTTAGAGAAGATTTATTTTATACTCATAAACTCATTAAACTCATAAACTTTTATTGGAGTTTTTTATGAGTAAACGATATGAATTTATGGTAAATCCAGAACTTTATGAGGGGATACCCTGTCAGACTGCCTGCCCTGTCCATACAGATGTGAGGGGGTATGTAACCCTTATATCGCAGGGAAGGTTTGAGGAGGCTTATGAGCTCATAAGAGAAACAAATCCCTTTCCTTCGGTCTGCGGCAGGATATGCCAGCACTTTTGCGAAAGAAACTGCAGCAGACAGAGGATAGATGCATCTGTCTCCATCTGCACATTAAAGAGGGCTGTCTCCGACCATGTCCTTACAAATAAAGGCAAAAAAACATCTGCAAAGATATACGGCACAGGGGAAAAAGCAGCGATTATAGGTGCGGGGCCGGCAGGATTAACAACAGCCCATGACCTGGCAAAACTCGGGTACAGGGTTACTGTATTTGAATCCCTGCCTGTAGCCGGAGGGATGCTGATGGTAGGAATACCATCTTACAGGCTTCCCCGTGATATTATTCAATCTGAGGTAGATTATATCAGGAGTCTTGGGGTTGACATAAGATTTAACACAACCGTAGGGAAGGATATTCAGATAAAAGACTTAATGAGAGAGTACACCGCAATTCTTATAGCAGCAGGTGCCCACAAGGCAGTAAAATTAAACATATCCGGCGAAGAATATAATGGCTCGATTCACGGCGCCACATTCATGAGGAAGGTAAATCTCAACGAGCCGCTTGGTTTAAAGGGTAAGAGGGTGGCTGTGGTCGGCGGCGGTTTCACTGCCATGGATGTATCCCGCTCTGCGATAAGGCTCGGTGCATCAGAAGTATATATCATATACAGAAGGACAAGAGATGAAATACCTGTCAATGAAAAGGAGATAATAGAAGCCGAGGAAGAGGGGGTGCAGTTTAAATACCTCATAGCGCCTGTAAGGATATTAAGCAAAGACGGGAAGAATGTATCGGGTATGGAATGCATAAAAAATGAGCTCGGGGAGCCTGATAAGAGCGGGAGGAGAAAACCTGTTCCGATTAAAGGCTCGGAGTTTGTTATTGATGTAGATATAATCGTTCCAGCAGTAAGTCAGGCGCCTGATAATACGGTCATAAGCGGTGGTACCGGATTTAAGATGACCAACTGGGGG